>NZ_JBOHGA010000047.1:0-34738 GCF_050699915.1 Actinophytocola sp. | reverse complement strand
GGCGCGGCCGACCCCGGCCGGCTCGCCATCCGCGGCGGCAGCGCCGGCGGCTGGACCGCCGCCGCCTCGATGACCACAGTGGACACCTACCGGTGCGCCACGATCATGTACCCCGTCCTCGACATGCTCGCCTGGGTCGGCGAGACGCACGACTTCGAGTCCCGTTACCTCGACAACCTCGTCGGCACCCTGCCCGAGCACACCGACCGCTACGTCGAGCGCTCGCCCATCAACCGCATGGACAAGCTCGCCGGGCCGGTCCTGCTGCTGCAGGGCCTCGAGGACGAGGTCTGCCCGCCCGAGCAGGCCGACCGGTTCGTGGCGAGCCTCGACGGCAGCGGGGTGCCGCACGCATACCTGACCTTCGAGGGCGAGCAGCACGGGTTCCGCCGCGCGGACACCATGCGGGCGGCGCTGGAGGCCGAGCTTTCCTTCTACGGCCAGGTGTTCGGCTTCGAGCCGCCCGGCGTACCCAGGCTGGAGCTGCGCACGTGACGCGCGTTCGGCCACCGCGGCTGAAGGCCGGCGACACGGTCACGATCGTCGCACCGTCCGGGCCGCCGCCGCCCGAGCTCGTCGACACCAGCGTGGCCGTGCTGCAGGACTGGGGCCTGCGCGTGCGGGTAGCACCGCACGTCCTCGACCGCCACCCCGACCTGCCCTACCTCGCCGGCCTCGACGCGCACCGCGCCGCCGACCTGCAGCAGGCGTGGTGTGACCCGGAGATCGCCGCGGTGGTCTGCGCGCGCGGCGGGTACGGCGCCATGCGGATGATCGACCTGCTCGACTGGGACGCGATGTCCGGGGCCGGCCCCAAGGTGTTCACCGGGTCCAGCGACATCACCGCGCTGCACGGCGAGCTCGGCGAGCGCCTCGGCGTGGTCACGATGTTCTCCCCCATCACCGCGGGTCCGTCGTTCGACCAGACCGCCCAGAAGTACCTGCGCGCCACGCTGTTCGAGCCGGAGTCGATGCTGACGCTGACCGGCCCGACGGTCGCCACGATGAACCACGGCACCGCGACGGGCACGGTCGTCGGCGGCAACCTCAGCCTGCTCTCGTCGTGCGTCGGCGCGACGGCCCGCCCGCCCGACGACGCGATCGTGCTGCTCGAGGACGTCAACGAAGAGCCCTACCAGCTCGACCGGATGCTCACCCAGCTGCTGCGGGCGGGCTGGTTCACCGGCGTGGCCGGCATCGCGCTCGGCTCGTGGACCGGCTGCGGCGAACCGTCCGATGTGTACACCGTGGTGGCGGACCTGTTGGGCGGCCTGGGCATCCCGATGGTGTGGGATCTCGGGTTCGGCCACGTGCCGGCCCAGCTCACCATCCCCCTCGGCGTGACGGCGACCCTGGACGCGGACGCCGGCACCCTCACGCTCACCGAGCCCGCCCTGCGCTGACGGGTCCAACCTGACGGTCCCCGCGTGCGCTCTCAGCACATACGATCGCCGGATGGACGTACTGCGCCGCCGCAGCCTGCTCACCGCCGGACTCGTCGCGGGAGCCGGAGCCGCGCTCTCCGGCTGCTCCCCCGCCCGCCCCGAGCGGCGCGCCGCCGGGTTCGCCCCGGACGACTGGGACTCCGTCCGCGCGCAGTTCCCGCTCGACCCGGACCTCGTCCACCTCGCCGCGTTCGTGCTCGCCGCGCATCCGAAGCCGGTCCGCGACGCGATCGAGGCGCACCGCGCCGGGCTCGACGCGGACCCCGAGCACTACGTCCAGGAGCACCATCAGGCCGAGGACGAGGTCCGCCAGGCCGCCGCCGCCTACCTCGCCACCGAGCCGGGGAACGTCGCGCTCACCGACAGCACCACCATGGGGCTCGGCCTGCTCTACTCCGGCCTGAACCTGAACGCCGGCCAGGAGATCCTCACCACCGAGCACGACTTCTACGCCACCACCGAGGCGCTGCGCCTGGCGAGCGAGCGCACCGGCGCGACCGTGCGACGTGTCCGGCTCTACGACGACCCGGCCACCGCGAACGAGACAGAGATCGTCGACCGGCTGCGCGCCGCGATCGGGCCGCGCACCCGCGTGGTCGCGGTGACCTGGGTGCACTCCGGCACCGGCGTCCGGCTGCCCATCCCGGCCATCGGCGAGGCGGTCGCCGAGGCCAACGCCGGCCGGCCGCCCGCGGACCGCGCGCTGCTGTGCGTCGACGGCGTGCACGGGTTCGGCGCGGTGGACACCGACATCGGCGACCTGCGCTGCGACTTCCTCTCGACCGGCACGCACAAGTGGCTGTTCGGACCGCGCGGCACGGGGTTGCTGTGGGGCCGGCAGTGGGACGCGCTCGCCCCGATCATCCCGACCTTCGCCGGTGACGGGTCGCCCGGCGCCACCTTCACGCCCGGCGGCTACCACTCCTTCGAGCACCGCTGGGCCGTGCGCGAGGCGTTCGAGTTCCACGCCGCGATCGGCCGGGACCGGATCGCCGCCCGCATCGCCGAGCAGGCCACCCAGCTCAAGGAGGGCCTGGCCGGGATCGACGGCGTCCGGGTCGTCACGCCCGCCTCGGCCGACCTGTCCGCCGGCATCGTCTGCTGCGATCTGTCCACAATGGACGCGCCCACGGCGGCCGCCCGGCTGCGCGCCGAGCACCGGATCGCGGCGAGCGTGACGCCCTACGCCGAGCTGTACCTGCGCTTCGGGCCGAGCATCGTGACCACGCCGGCGCAGATCGAGGCGACGATCGCGGCGGTGGGCAAGCTGGCCTAGGCGGGTGTCGCCTCCGGCAGCGGCGCGCCGGTCTCCAGCAGTGTCTTGATGCTCGCGACCAGATGCAGCCAACCGCCGCCGCTCTCCGCGAGCTGTCCGCTGACCGCCCGGTACATCTCCGTCTCGCCCGCGAA
Source organism: Actinophytocola sp. (assembly GCF_050699915.1). Classification (GTDB taxonomy): domain Bacteria; phylum Actinomycetota; class Actinomycetes; order Mycobacteriales; family Pseudonocardiaceae; genus Actinophytocola. The sequence continues at coordinate 31,883 of NZ_JBOHGA010000047.1, read as the reverse complement.
GCCGTCGTGGGTCACGGTCAGCTTGACCACGGACCCGGCCTCCTCGATGTCGAACGCCACCCGGGTGCGCGGCTCGGCCATGAGCTCGGCGAACTTCTCCTCCGACCAGCCGAACAGCTCCGCGTGCGCGGGCTGGTACTTGTGCCAGCTGTAGGCGAGCCGCCGGTGCGGTTCGGCCTCGAGCACGACCATGCCCTGGTCCACGGGCTCGGCGTCCGGGCCGAACCGCGCCAGGATCGGCGAGCCGACCTGCCAGTCGGACACGACCTCGAGGCCGCCCCAGTACTGGCGGGTGAACTCCGGCTCGGTCAGCGCGCGCCAGAGCCGCTCGGGCGTGGTCGCGATGAATGTGGTGTAGACGAACACGGGGTCGCCCATGGGTTCGGCCTCCAATGCGGTTTTCAGGTTCGCCAGTGCGTGCACGTGGTCCTGGTCGTACCGGTGGATCCAGCGCTGCGCGATGGCGTTGATCGGCTCCGCGTTGAGGTGATGCAGCTTCTCCCGGCCGCGCCGCACGGTGTTCACGAGGTTGGCCTGCTCGAGCACGGCGAGATGCTTGCTCACCGACTGCCGCGCCATGTCCAGCCCCGCGCACAGCTCGCGCAGGGTCTGTCCGTTGCGGTCGTTCAGCCGGTCGAGTAGCCGGCGCCGACTGGGGTCGGCCAGTGCCCGGAACACCTCGTCCATCGCCCATCCTCAACATGCAGCCAGTTGGCTGCCTGAATATAGGCAGCCAACTGGCTGCATGTCAACCGATGAGGACCTCGCTCCCGATGGGCGTGAAGCCGGCGGCGAGGCACGCGCGCAGTGACCGCGCGTTGCCGGGCGCCACGGCCGCGAACACCGGCTCACCGGCCGCCACCAGCCGCAGCCCGTCCCGGATCAGGCCGCGCCCGACCCCGCGCTCCCCCGTTCCGGTCAGCTCCACGGACAGCTCCGTCCGGCCCGCGAGCCCGCGCGCGATCGTCACCAGCCCGCGTTCGTCGCCGTGCACGCGGACCTCGCCACGCAACGTCTGGGCGAGTCGGACCCGGGGGTGGTCGTCGAGATCCGACCGCACGGGCAGGGTGCCGCCGCCCAGCCCGTGCGCCGCGAGCGTCACGTCCAGCGTGTCGACCTCCCCGGACGGCCCGGCGAGCGCCGACAGCGTCGACGGCCGTAGCGCCGAGCCGAACGCGTCCAGCCCGGGCAGCGTCCGTGTGCTCGCCACGTACACCCGGCCGGTCAGCGACACCACCGCCGCGCGCCCGTCGGCCAACGGTGGCAGGAAGACCGCCCGCCCGTCGGCCGGCGGGAAGAGCCCCGCCGCAGCGTCCAGCAGCACGGCCAACAGCGGATGGCTCACGTCCACACCAGCTCCCGTTCCACCTCCGGCGCCGCGAACTCCAGCAGCCGCAAGGCCTCCGCCTCTACCTCGGCGTGGTCCGCGGCGGGCAGCCGCTCGAACAGCTCGACCGACAGCGTCGCCCGATCTGTCGCCCGATCTGTTGCCCGGTCTGTCGCCCGGTCGCGAGACCGGCGCAGCTGCCACGACCCGCGCACCGTCCCGTCCACCAGGACCGTCGGCGCGATCATCGAGCCGACGCAGATCCGCTTGCGGTACTCGTCCGGCATCAGCCGCGTGCGGTCGGCGTAGGCGACGATCAGGTTGTCGAACTCCGGCAACAGCCGCACGGGCGCCGGCGTGTCCGGGTCTGGGTAGGCCATGTTCGGCAGGTCGTAGCGCTCGCCGTCGAACCGCACCAGGTCCGGCATCGCCGCCACGACCTCGCCGAGGCCGGTCACGCCCGACCACATCCGCATGTCCCGCACGGTCGCCGGGCCGTAGCCGGCCAGGTACCGGCGCACGAGCCGCGCCGGGTCCGGCTCCTCGAGCGGCCGGCCCAACCATTCGGTCGCCAGCGCGAACGGCGTCGTCCCGCCGCGGCGCCAGGTGCCGTTCGGCGGCGGGTGCACCACCGGGACGAGGCACTGCACCGACCAGGCCAGCGCGTCCGGCTCGGCGTCCGGCCACCGCGGCGCCAGCAGGTCACGCAGCTGCGGGCGGGTCAGCGTGCGGCCGGCCAGCAGCGACTCCCCCACCGTGGCCAGCTCGGCGAGGTCCACGCCCTTGGTCACCCTGCCGAACGCGGCCTGTCGCCCGCGCGCGAGTGTCGGCGCCACGAGCGGCCGCAGCCACGGGTAGTCCGCCCCGGCCACGATGTGCTGGGTCCCGCGCAGCGTCGAGGACCGCACGACCGACCGATCCTCCAGCAGACCCGTGAGGTCGTCGGGCGCGAAGCCGGTGAGCCGCGACCACAGCCCGAGGTAGGGCGCGTTTGCGGCCTGCGCCTGCAGGCCCACCAACCGCGCCACCGCGTCCATTGTGGACACGCTGGACCGGTGGAGCAGGAGCTGGCGGTCCAGCGTCGCCCGGTTCAGCCGGCGTATCTCAGCGGTGGTCACGGAAGAAGCCTCGCAGGTCCGCGGCGAGCAGGTCAGGTGTCTCCATCGCGGGGAAGTGCCCGCCCCGGTCGTGCTCGGTCCAGGTCGAGACCGCGCCGTCCGGGTCGAGCAGCCAGCGGATGGAATGGTCGGCGGCGAACACCGACACGCCGAGCGGCACCCCACCCGCGTTCAGCGGCGCGGCCCCGGTCTCGCCGACGAACGCCTTGAACGCCTGCATGCCCTCGAAGCCGAACTGCGCCGAGGACGCGCCCGAGCCGGTGAACCAGTACACGCTGACGTTGGTCAGCAGCCGGTCGACGTCCACCGCGTCCTGCGGCTCCGGCTTGGCCGGGTCGGTCCAGGCCGCGAACTTCTCCGCGATCCAGGCCAGCTGCCCGGCCGGCGAGTCGTTGAGGGAGAAGGCCAGCGTGGTCGGCCGGGTCGCCTGCAGGTGCAGGTAGCCGAGCCCCTCCTCCTGGAACGTGTTGAACCGCTCGGCGCGCACCTTGTCCACATCGGACAACCCGGCGATCGGGACCGGCGGGCCGAACGGGTAGGGCCCGGGACCGGTGACGTGCGCGGCAACGACCCGGCCGGGTGCCACCATCGGCAGCATCCCGGTGACGCCCGCGCCGATGTCGCCGCCGTGCGCGCCGAACCGCTCGTAGCCGAGCTCGGTCATCAGCTCCGCGAACGCGCCGGCGACCCGGAACAGGTTGCCCCACCCCGGTTCGGTCATCGGGGTGGCGAAGCCGAACCCGGGCAGCGACGGGATAACCAGGTGGAAGTCGTCGGTCAGCGGCTCGACGAGGCCGAGCAGCTCCACGAACGAGCTCGGCCAGCCGTGGGTGAGCAGCAGCGGCAGCGCGCCGGAGTTGGCCGACCGGACGTGCACGAAGTGCAGCCGCTGCCCGTCGACGGTCGTGGTGAACTGCGGGAACGAGTTGAGCCACCGCTCCTGGGCGCGCCAGTCGAACCGGGTGCGCCAATGCTCGGCGAGGTCGCGCAGGTAGTCGACCGGCACACCACGCTCCCAGCCGACACCCGTCATGGCGGTGGGCCAGCGGGTGGCTGCGAGGCGGGCGTGGAGGTCGTCGAGTTCGGCCTGCGGGACGTCGACGCGGAACTTCTCGATGTTCATGAGCCGAGGTTAGGAACGATTGCGGAAGACTTCGTTCCGCAATGTAGGGCAGACTGGGACCCGTGCTGGACACCTCCGCACGGCTGTTGCGGCTGCTCTCGCTGCTGCAGGCGCGCCGCGACTGGACCGGACCGTCGCTCGCCGAACGGCTCGGCGTGTCGACCCGGACCGTGCGCAAGGACGTCGAGCGGCTGCGCAACCTCGGCTACCCGGTGCACGCCACGCCGGGGGTGGCGGGTGGCTACCGCCTCGGCGCGGGGGCGCAGCTGCCGCCGCTGCTGCTCGACGACGAGGAGGCCGTGGCGGTCGCGGTCGGGCTGCGTACGGCGGCCGGCGGCACGGTCACCGGCATCGAGGAGACCTCGGTCCGCGCGCTGACCAAGCTCGAGCAGGTGCTCCCCTCGCGACTGCGGCACCGGGTCAACGCGCTGCACACCGCGACCGTCCCGGTGCCCGGCGGCGGCCCGACGGTCGACTCGGACGTACTCACCACCCTCGCCGCGGTGTGCCGGGACCACGAGCGGCTGCGGTTCGACTACACCACCCACGAGGGCCACGACATCGTGCGCAGCGTGGAGCCGCACCGTCTCGCGCACGCCCGCGGCCGTTGGTACCTCGTCGCCTACGACCTCGACCGGGACGACTGGCGGACGTTTCGAGTGGACCGCCTGCGCCCGAAGATCCCGACCGGTCCCCGGTTCGTCCCGCGCGAGCCGCCCGACGGCGACCTGGCCGCGTACGTGGCCGCGAAGCTCGGCACCGCGACGTGGCGCTTCCGGGCCACGGTCCGCGTGTTCGCCCCGCCGGAGGAGCTCGCGCCCCGGCTGCCGCCGGGTGTGGAGCTGCTGGAGACGTCCGCGGAGTCCTGTGTGGTAGCCGTCGGCTCCGACACCCCGCAGATGCTGGCCGTCTACATCGGACTGATGGACGCCGACTTCGAGGTGGCCGGCCCGCCGGAGCTCCTCGCACAGCTGGCAGTCCTCGCCGGCCGCTACGCCCGGGCAGTGGCAAGGGCGGAGAGAATGACGCCATGACCGAGCCGAGCCCGCGCGAGCGGATCCTCGCCGAGTGCACCCGGCGAGGCCGGGCCGCCGTGGTCGCCGGCTGCGTGCGCCTCGTCGAGGGCGGCGAGGCCGACGACGGGTTCGTGCGCGTGCTCGCCGGACGGACCGCACCGTGGTGGTTCGCCAACCGAGAGGACGAGGACCTGCGGTACTGGCTGCGGGTGTGGGGCACGCGCGGGCTGCTGTGGGCGTGGGAGGACAGCGCGCTCCCAGCCCTGCGGGCCGGGCTGCGCGACCCGGCGTGGCGGGTCCGCGAGATGGCCGCGAAGGTCGTCGCCCGCAACCTGCTGGGCGACGCCCTGGCCGACGTGGCCCCACTCCGCGACGACCCGGTTCGCCGGGTCCGCGACGCCGCCACCCGAGCCGTGGCCACCCTCACCGCCCGCGGCGCCTGAAGCGACTCAGATGAACTGGCGCTCGCGCAGGTGCAGCGGGTCGGGCCGGACCAGGGACACCCCCGCCAGCACCGCCGCGGCCACCGACACGATGACCCACATCCCGATGTACATCATCTGCTCGCCGTCCGCCGAGTACGGGGCCACCATGAACGCCGACACCCCGACGAACACCGCCAGCTGACGCGGCTTCCACGGCAGCCCGACCGCGAGCACGAGGCCCCACGTCAGATACCAGGGCAGCAGCGTCGGCGACAGCACGGCCACCGCGAACAGCGCGATCGCCGCCATCCGCACCGCGCCCGGGCCGCCGTCGCGCGCGCGCCACCACAGGCGCAGGATGATCACGAACAGCACGACCTGGCCGAGGATCCGGGTGATCGTGACGACCCACTCCACCGGCACCTGGACGGCGATGCCGATGATGCCGTGCAGGAGCTCCCCCGCGGCCGTCGGCGGTCCCAGCCAGTTCACGAGCTTCGACGACGCGTCGATGTGGTAGATCCAGCCCACGTTCACCCCGGCGGCCAGCGACACCGCCGTGAGCACCACGGCGAACACCGCCACCGCGCTCGCGCAGGCCCGCGCGAAGTTCCGCCACCGCGTCGACGACAGGTGCCCGGCCCACACCCACACCAGGAACGGCAGCGCCACCAACGCGCTCGCCTTCACGGCCACGGCGATCGACACGAGCGCGAACCCGGCCACGTGCCGGCGCTCCAGCAGCAGAAGCGTGCCGGCCGCCAGGAAGCCGATCATCAGCACGTCGTTGTGCGGGCCGCCGACCAGGTGCACCACGGTCAGCGGGCCGGCCAGCAGCATCCACGCCGCCACCGGCAGCCGCCCGCCCAGGTGGCGCACCAGCCCGGGCAGCGCCCACACCAGCAGGCCGAGCCCGGTCACCAGCACCGCGCGCAGCAACAGCGACCCGACCAGGATGTTCGTGCCGGTCAGCGACACGATTCCCTTGGCGAGCAACAGGAAGAACGGTCCGTACGGCGACGGCTGGTCGTGCCAGAACGGGTGCACGTTCTCTATGAGCTCCGGCGCGGCCACCACGGTCGGGCCGACCGAGTACGGGTCGTAGCCCTCCAACAGGGCGCCGGCCTGCGCCAGGTAGGAGTACACGTCGGTGGTGAACATCGCGGGCGCGATCAGCATCGGCGCGATCCAGCACGCGGCCGCGACCAGCACCGGCCGCGTGCCGACCTCGCCGGCGAGCACCTTGCGACCCAGCCGCACCCACGCCCACACCAGCAGGACGTAGCCGAGGTAGACCACGACCGTGGCGAGCATCTTGCCGTGCCCGTAGCGAACCCACGAGGCCGGACCCTCCGACAGGAACGGGTCGTTCACCGCGGTCGCGGCGGCGCCGAAACCGCCGAGCAGCAGCATCAGCGAGCCGATCGTGCCCTGCACGATCGTGCTCGTGGGGTTGTTGGACCTCCGGGCGCCCTTCGGGGCCACCGGGATCTCGGACGCCCCGTCGAGGGGATCGGCTCTCGGGGCCTCGGCTCCCCGGGGCACTGGTCCCCCGGTCTCGGCTCCCTCAGGTGCGGTCTCGGTACCCGCGCTCATCGTGTGACTCCTACCGGCGTGAGCGGCTCGTCGCCAGGTTTGAACAGTTTCAGCGGGTCCGGCCGCAGCAGCGACAGCCCGGCCAGCACCGACACGCCGGCGGCGAGCGCCATGAACAACCAGTCGTAGAGCAGGTCGTCCCCGGCCGGGCTGTAGGTCAGCACGAGGAACACCGCGACGGTCGCCTGTACGGCGAGCTGGCGCGGCTTCCACGGCAGAGCGGCGGCGAGCATGAACCCCCACGTCAGATACCACGGCAGCGTAGCGGGCGAGAGGATCGCGACGACCAGCAACGCGATCGCGGCGCGCTTGACCGCGTCCGGGCCGCCGTCGCGCGCCCGCCACCACTGCTTCACCAGGACCACCAACATCACGATGCCGCCGACGACGCGCATCGCGTTCACGAAGTACACCTTGTTCAGGTCGATCGCCAAGCCGACGAGCGCGTGGATGAACTCGCCGACGCCGGTGGGCAGCGAGAGCCAGTTGATGATCGCGGTCGGGGCGTCGAGCGCGGCGATCCAGCCGAGGTCCACTCCGGACGCGAAGGTCGTCAGAGCGAACGTGGCGAGGAAGATCGCGAGCGAGAACGCGCACGCCCGCGCGAAGTTGCGCCATCGCGTCGACGTGAGGTGCCCGGCCCACACCCACACCAGGAACGGCAGCGCGACCGCGGCGGTCGCCTTCACCGCGACCGCGAGCGTCACCAGCACGATGCCGAGCACATGTCGCCGGTCGAGCATCAGCGCGGTGCCGGCGGCGAGGAAGCCGACCATCAGCAGGTCGTTGTGCGGCCCGCCGATCAGGTGCACCACGGTCATCGGCCCGGCGATCGCGAGCCACAGCGCCACCGGCAGCCGGCCGCCGAGGTGGCGCACCAGCCTCGGCATCGCCCACAGCAGCAGGCCTACGCCGACCACGAGCCCGAGCCGCATCAGCAGCACGCCGGCGATCATGTTCGTGCCGGTGATCGAGATGACGCCCTTGGCCAGCAGGATGAACAGCGGCCCGTAGGGCGCCGGCGTGCTCTGCCAGAACGAGTCGACGTTGTCCACCACCGGGTCGACCTCGAGGTTGCCCGGACCGCTCGTGAACGGGTCGAACCCGTGCAGCGGCAGCGTTCCGTAGGCGACGTAGAGGTAGGCGTCCCGGCTGAACACCGGCGGCGAGAACAGCATCGGCACGATCCAGCAGGCCGCCGCGACCAGCACCGGCCGCGCGCCCACCCGGCCGGCGAGCACGTGCCGGCCCAGCCGTACCCACGCCCACACGACGAGCAGGAATCCGATGTAGAGCACGATCGTGGCGAGCATCCGCCCGTGCCCGTACCGGACCCAGGACAGCGGCCCGCGGCCGAGCAGCGGGTCCTGCGCCAGGATCGCCCCCGCCCCCAGCGCGCTGACCAGGATCAACACGCTGCCGACCGTGCCGAGCGCGATCGTGCGCACGGGCAGCGGGTGCGTGCGCACACCGGGCTCCGCGTGGGACGCGTCGACGGTGGTCACAGAGGGTGCCCCGGGGGTCGGCTGGGTGGCGGTCAACATGGCGGTTCGAGATTACACAGGGGCGTTGGTCTGATTGCCGCAGTGGCTGCTTTTCGGCGCACCGCGCGCTCCCGGCACGACACTCCGGGTAGCGGTCACGTCTGGGGTCGCGTCGACGGGAGGGCGGCCAGCAGCGAGCGAGTGTAGTCATGCGTCGGTTCGCGCAGGACCTCGTCCACCGGGCCCACCTCGACCAGCTCGCCCTGGTACATCACGGCCACCCGGTCGGCGATGTTCCACGCCAGCCCCAGGTCGTGGGTGATGACCAGGGCGGCGAGGTCCAGCTTGGCCCGCAGCCGCAGCAGCAGCGCCAGGATCTCGCCGCGCACCGACGCGTCCAGCGACGCCACCGGCTCGTCCGCGACCAGCAGCCGCGGCTCCAGCGCCAGCGCACCCGCGATCACCACCCGCTGCCGCTGCCCGCCGGAGAGCTGGTGGGGCAACAGGGGCATGAACTCCTCGGGCGGGCGCAGTTCGGCCCCCTCCAGCGCGGCCGCCACCAGCTCCCGCTCGTCGCCCTCCACGCGGTGGATCCGCAGGCCCTCCGCGACCGACTCGTACACCGAGTGCCGGGGGTTCAGCGCGCTCGTCGGATCCTGCAGCACCAGCTGCACCTGCCGGCGGTAGGCCTTCAGCCCGCCGCTCGACGTCGGCACCGGTGCGCCGTCGTAGACCACTCGTCCGCTCGTCGGCGGCTGCAGGCCGAGGATCGCGCGCGCCAGCGTCGTCTTGCCCGACCCGGACTGGCCGACCAGTGCGACGATCTCGCCCGGCCGCACCTCGAGGTCCACGCCCGCGACGGCGTGGGTGACCGCTCGCCCGCGCCCCTCGAAGGTCACCCGGAGGTCCTCGGTGCGCAGCAGGGGCTCGGCGGGCGCCGCGCCCGTCTCGTCCGCGGTCGGCGGCTCGGGCAGCCCCAGAGCGCTGTTCGTCGCCGGCGCGTACCGGTAGGCCGGGTCGCCGACCGTGGGGAACGCCGCCGCGAGCGCCTTGGTGTGCTCGTGCGTCGGCTCGGCGATGATCGACGCCGCCGCGCCCTCCTCCACGATCCGGCCCTCGTACATCACCGCGAGCCGCTGGCAGGTCGACGCGAGCACCGCCAGGTCGTGGCTGATCATGATCAGCCCGATGTCCTGCTTGGCCACCAGGCTCGTCATCAGGTCGAGCACCTGCGCCTGCACGATGACGTCGAGCGCGGTGGTCGGCTCGTCGGCGATGATCAGCCGCGGCTCGCAGGCGAGCGCCATCGCGATCATCACCCGCTGCTTCTGCCCGCCGGAGAGCTCGTGGGGGTACGCGTCGCCCTTCGCGGCCGGCAGCTCGACCTGGGCGAGCAGCTCGTTCACCCGCTTGCGCAGCTCGGCCGTCGAGGGCTGTCGCGAGCCGTGCAGCACGATCGGCTCGGCGATCTGGTCCCGCACCCGGCGCACCGGGTTCAGCGCGTGCATCGCTCCCTGGAACACGATCGCCGCCGTCGTCCAGCGCACCGCGCGCAGCCGGCCCCACTTCATCGTGGCGACGTCCTCGCCGTCCAGCAGGATCTCGCCGCTGACCTGTGCCGAGGTGGGCAGCAGCCGCAGCACCGACATCGCGACCGTGGACTTGCCGCAGCCGGACTCGCCGGCCAGGCCGAGCGTCTCCCCCGCCGCCAGGCTCAGGCTCACCTCGCGGACTGCCTCGACCTCCCGCTCGCGCCCGCGGTAGCGAACCGACAGGTTCTCGAGCCGCAGCAGTGCGTTCTGCTCGGGCACCGCTCAGCCCTCCCGCAACCGTGGGTTCAGCACCGACTCCAGCGCCCGCCCGCACATGGTGAACGCCAGCACCACGATGCCGATCGCGATGCCCGGCGGCAGCAGGTACCACCAGGCGCCCGCGATCACCGCGCTGTCCAGCCAGGCCGAGCGCAGCATGGATCCCCACGACGGGCGCAGCGGGTCGGGGTCGCCGAGGCCGAGGAACGACAGGGTCGACTCGGCCACGATCGCGCTGCCCACCGCGAGCGTGGTGTTGACGAACACCAGCGGCAGCACCGCCGGCAGCACGTGCTTGGTGATCACGTGCAGGTGCCCGCCGCCCAGGGCCCGCGAGCGCTCGATGTACGGGCGCGCCTCGATCGTCAGCGTCTGCGCGCGCACCAGCCGCGCCGCCGAAGGCCACGACGTCAGGCCGATCGCCAGGATGATCGTGCCGATGCCGCGCTCCAGGACCGTCGACAGCGCGATCGCCAGGACGAGGGACGGGAGCACGAGGAAGAAGTCGGTGACCCGCATCAGCGTGGCGGACACCCAGCGGCCGTAGTGCGCGGCGAGGATGCCGATGACCGTGCCGATGCCGATCGCGATCAGGGTGGCCACGAAGCCGACGGTCAGCGAGATCCGCGAGCCCCACAGGGTGAGCAGCAGGACCGAGCGGCCATGCCGGTCGGTGCCCAGCGGGAACTCCGCGCTCGGCGCCTCGAGTCGCCCGCCGGTCGCCTTGGTGACGTCCAGCGCCTGCTGGTCGGTGAGCACCGGCGCGAGCACCGCCAGCAGCACGATGAGCGTGAGCAGCCCGAGGCCGACCAGGCCGGTGCGCTGGCGGGAGAACTCGCGCCAGCCGGCGGCGAACGCCGCACCGCGCCGGCGCCAGGCCAGTGCCCGCGGGCCGGGAGTGCGAGCCGGCGCCGTCATGAGGTACGCACCCGCGGGTCGAGGACGCGGTAGAGGATGTCGGCGAGGACGTTCATGGCGATCACCGCGCCGGCGAGCACGATGAACGTGCCCTGCAGCAGCGGCAGGTCCCGGTCGGACAGCGCGTCGTAGGTGAGCAGGCCCAGGCCGGGCCAGGTGAACACGGTCTCGGTCGTCACCGCGCCCGCGATGACGAACCCGAGGTGCAGGAACACCAGCGTGACCGTCGGCAGCAGGGCGTTGGGCACCGCGTGCCGGCGCCGGACCAGGTCGTCGCGCAGGCCCTTCGCCCGGGCCGTGGTGAGGTAGTCCGAGCCCATCTCCTCGAGCAGGGAGGAGCGCATGACGAGCTGGTACTGCGCGTAGATCACCGCGACGAGCGTGATCGTCGGCAGCACCATGTGATGGGCGACGTCGATCGTCTGCGACAGGAAGTCCGGCGGGGTGTCGGAGTCGACGATGCCCTGGGTCGGGAACAGCCCGCTGGTCGCGCCGAGCAGCAGCATGCCGAGCCAGAACGTCGGCGTGGACCACAGGGTCAGCGCCACGCCGGTGGAGACGCGGTCGAACCGGCTCCCCCGCCGCCACGCCGAGCGCGTGCCCAGCCACAGGCCCAGCGCCACGGCGATGAGGGTGGCGACGCCGACGAGCAACAGCGTCGGGCCGAGCCGCTCGCCGATCTTCTGCGCGACCGGCACCCGGAACACGTACGACTCGCCGAGGTCGCCGTGCAGCAGCCGCCAGACGTAGTCCAGGAACTGCTGGTACAGCGGGTCGTCGAGGCCGAGCTGGCTCTTGAGCTCCGCCATCGCCTCCGGGGTGGCGGGCCGCCCGCGGAACATCGTCTGGACGACGTCCCCGGGCAGCACCCGGAACAGCAGGAAGCCCAGCACGACCACCAGGCCCAGGCTGATCAGCCCGCCACCGACCTTGGTCAGCACATAGCGGACGACTCCGCCACCGCGAGTGGGTGGCGGAGCCTCCGCGAGTGCCTCCTCGGTCGGGTTGAGAATGTCCGACAGAGCCGCCTCCCCGAAATTCGAAGTGTTGGTTGCGTTCCGGCGAACGAAACCGTTATGTCCGTTTCTTGTGGTTGGCTTCCGTCACGTTCCCCTGAGGTCGCGTTGGTCGACGCGAGGCCTTGAGCAACGATCCACGAATCCCCCCTCTATTCGCGATCTTCCGCGGTCTTGCGCCGGCCGCGCGCGAACAGCAGGCCGCCGACGAGCAGCACCACGACGATGCCGCCGACGATGCCGAGGATCATCCCGGTGTTGCTACCGGAGTCCGCGGCCGCCTCGTCGGTGCCCTCGCCGCTGGCGGTCATCATGCCGTTCTCGTCGAACGTGGGCACCGGGCCCGCACCCTTGGGCGTGGCGCCGAGGTAGCCCCAGTAGCCCTGCTGGTTCATGATCACGCCGCCGTCGGCCGGCTGCAGCGGGAAGCCCTCGAAGGCCTCCTTGCGGTAGGCCTCGAGCGCGTTGTCGTAGCCGAACACGACGAGGGTGGCCTGCTCGTAGAGCCGCTCCTGCATCTGCTTGACGAGGTCGGCCCGCTTGGCGGGGTCGAACTCCTGCAGCTGCTGGGAGTAGAGGTCGTCGTACTCCTCGTCGCACAGGAACGAGTCCGGCGTGCCGCCCTCGCCCTGTGCGTTCGGCCGGTTGGCGCAGGTCTGCAGCGACAGCACGTAGTCCGGGTCCGGGTTGGCGTTCCAGCCGGACATCGCGAGGTCGAACTCGCCGCGCGTGGTGTCCTCGTTGACCTGGTCGTCCGAGCGCGGCTGCAGCTGGGCGTTGATGCCGATGTCCTTGAGCCAGCCCACGACGTACGGCGCGGCGTTCTCGTCCACGACGTTCTCCGCGTGCGTGAGCAGCCGCAGGTTCAGCGGCTTGCCCTGCTTGTCCGTTCGGACCCCGCCCGCGCCCTTCTTGTAGCCGGCCTCGTCTAGCATCCGGTTCGCCTCGTCGAGGTCGAACTCGCGCTTGAGGTCGTCGGGCGGGGACCACGCGTAGTCGGAGAACACCGGCGGGATGTAGCCCTTGGCCTCCTCGGCGTAGCCGCCCCACACCTTGTCCACCAGCGTCTTGGAGTCGATCGCGGTGGCGATGGCCTGGCGCAGCTTGACGTCCTTGAGGGCCGGGTTGCCGTTTCCGATCGGCTTGTCGTCGGCGGTGGCAGCGCCCGGGTTGAGCAGGATCTCGTTGAACCGCCGGTTCTGCGCGTTGTTGAGGGCGATGTCCGAGTCGTTCTTGAGCGCGTCGAACTGGGTCGGGCTCAGCCGGTTGACCAGGTCGACCTGGCCGCTCTGCAGGGCGGTGACCGCGGCGTCCGCGTTGCGGTAGTAGATGAAGTGCAGCTCGTCGACCTTGGGCGCGCCCCGCCAGTAGTTCTTGTTGGCCTTCATCTTGACGAACTGGGCCTCTTTGAACTCCGTGATCGTGTACGGCCCGCTGCCGACCATCGGGTACTCGGGCTCGGCCCCGATGTCGGACATCTTCGACCAGATGTGCTCGGGCACGAGCGGGATGTCCAGCGCCAGCATCGTCGCCTGCGGCACCTTGGTCTTGATCACCAGCGTCTTGTCGTCGGTGGCCTCGACCGACTCGAACTGCGAGACGAAGCTGCCGTTCGCCGTCCGCGCGACCTCGTCGGTCATCATCTTGTTGAACGTGAAGGCCGGGTCCTTCGCGGTCAGCGGCTGACCGTCGGACCACTTGACGCCCTCGCGCATGTGGAACGTCCAGGTGAGCTTGTCCTCGGACGTCTCCCAGGACTCCGCCAGGCTCTTCACCGGCTTCTGGTCCTGCTGGCTGTAGACCGTGAGGTAGTCGAACGCGGTGCGCAGGATGTCGGTGCCCGTTCGGGTGATGCTGATGAACGGGTTCAGCGAGTCGATCTCCTGGGTCACGCCGACCTTGAGGATCTTGGACTGCTGTCCGCCGGCCGCCTGCGCGGCGGGCGCGGTCGACGCGCCGGCCGGCCCCGCGGTCACTCCCAGTGGCATCGTGACCAGGGCGGACACGAGAAGAGTGATACCGAGTGCGGCACGCCTCGATCTCACGATGATCACCTCTTCCTGATAGTTGAGAGGAAGTAACCATCTGCGGGTTGAAAAAGTCAATGAGTGTCCGCGACGGGTACCAAGACGTAACGTGGGGTCCGTGCGGATCATGATTTCGGCCGACATGGAAGGCGCGACCGGCGTCACGTGGACCGCGGACGTCGAGCCGGGGACTGAGCAGTGGCAACGGTTCCGGAAGATGTTCACCGGTGACGTCAACGCCTGCGTCGAGGGCCTGTTCGCCGGCGGTGCGACCGACGTGCTGGTGAACGAGGCGCACTCGGCGCAGCGCAACCTCCTGCTCGAGGAGCTCGACACGCGGGCGCGGATGCTGACCGGCCGGCACAAGCCACTGTCGATGATGCAGGGCGTCGACAGCGGCATGGACGGCGTCGTGTTCCTCGGCTACCACGCCGCCGCGGGCCTCGACGGTGTCCTGTCTCACACCTATCTGCCGAACCAGATCACCGGCGTGTGGCTGGACGGCGTGCGGGCGAGCGAGGGCCGATTGAACTCCGCGCTCGCCGCGGAGCATGGTGTGCCCGTCCTCCTCGTCACCGGCGACGACCTGACCTGCGCGGACGCCGCCGAGTACGCCCCGGACGCGAACGCGGTGGCGGTGAAGGAGTGCGTCAGCCGGTACGCCGCGATCTGCACGCCGCCCGCGGTGACCGCGGCCATGATCACCGAGGCCGCGCACCTGGGCATGGCTCGCGCCGGATGTTTCGCCGGGTCGGCGACCGGGCACCGGATCGAGGTGGAGTTCGACGCCGCGCACCTCGCCGCGGCCGCCGCGGTCGTGCCGACCGTGGACCAGCTCCAGGTGCGCCGGGTCGGCTTCGACGCGCCGTCGATGACCGAGGCGATGAAGGCGTTCAAGGTGGTCACCGCCATCGCGAGCGGTGCTGTGGAGGGCAGTTATGGGTGAACCCCACGTCGAGGAGCTGTGCTCGCAGCTGATCAGGTTCGACACGACGAACCTGGGCGGCGGCGAGTCCGAGGGCGAGCGCGAGGCGGCCGAGTTCGTCGCGTCGCACCTGTCCGCGGTCGGCCTCGAGCCGGAGCTGCTGGAGCGCTCGCCGCGGCGCAGCAACGTGTTGACCCGGGTGCGCGGGTCGGACCCGTCGCTGCCGCCGCTGCTCGTGCACGCCCACCTGGACGTGGTGCCCGCCGACCCGGCCGAGTGGACGGTGGCGCCGTTCGCCGGCGAGATTCGCGACGGGTTCGTGTGGGGCCGCGGTGCGGTGGACATGAAGGACATGTGCGCCACCGTGCTCACCGTGCTGCACCGGTGGGCGGCGGAGGGCCGCGGACCGCGCCGGGACCTCGTGCTGGCGTTCGTCGCCGACGAGGAGGACAACGGCCTGTGGGGCGCGCACTGGCTCGTCGACGAGCACCGGTCGCGCTTCGACGGCGTCGCCGCGGCGATCGGCGAGTCCGGTGGGTACACGGTCCGCGCCGCGTCGGCGACCGGCGAGCCGGTGCGGCTCTACCCGGTGGCGACCGCCGAGCGCGGCACCGCGCACCTGCTGCTCACCGCGAACGGCCGGGCCGGGCACGGCTCGCGGCGCAACGACGACAACGCCGTGCGCAAGCTGCTCGCCGCCCTGCAGCGGATCTCCGACCACCGGTGGCCGGTTGTGCTGACTCCCGCGGTGCGCGCGTTCTTCGAGCGGACCGGCGCGGCACTCGGCTTCGAGGTCGACCTGTCCTGCGACGACGCCGTGGACGCGACACTGCGCCGGTTCGGGCCCGCGGCGAAGATTGCGGAGAACACCGTGCGCAACAGCACGACGCCGACCGTGCTGAGCGCCGGCTACAAGGTCAACGTCATCCCCGGGGTCGCGCAGGCCCAGGTCGACACCCGGGTGCTGCCCGGCACCCAGGAGCAGTTGCTGGCCGAGATCGATCGGCTGCTCGGCCCGGACGTGGCCCGCGAGTTCCTGGCGATCCAGCCGCCGGTGCAGGCGCCGGTCGACTCGGCGTGGTTCGCCGCCATGGCCTCCGCGCTCGAGGGCGAGGATCCCGGCGGGATCGTGGTCCCGTTCTGCATGGGCGGCGGCACCGACGCGAAGGCCTTCGTCGGCCTGGGCATCGACTGCTACGGGTTCGCGCCGCTGTGGCTGCCGGAGGACTTCGACCACCGGCTGATGGCTCACGGCGTCGACGAGCGCGTCCCGGTCGAGGGTCTGCGTTTCGGCGTGAACGTGCTCGACCGCTTCCTGTCCTCGGTCTAGGTCGGGTCTGACGGACTAGCCCGGCTGGGTTCGATAGTGGTACCGAGCCGCCGTGGTGAACCCGGCCCGCGCGTAGAACGCCCGCGCCACCGGGTTGTCCTCGCGCACCTGCAGCCAGCACCGCCGCACGCCGCCCCGCGCGAGCAGCCCACCCAGCAGCACCGAGCCCAGCCCGCGCCGCCGCGCGTCCGGCCGCACCGCCATGCAGTACAGCCCGCCCCACTCCCCGACCACCGCGAGCCGGGCCACCGCCGACACCCCGGCCGCGTCCCGCACGCTCGCGTACCGCGCCGGCCCGCCGCACAGGATCCGCCGCGCCACCGCCAGGGCCGCCTCGTCGCCCCGGCCGTCGACCGACCACCACAGGTCCAGCCACTCCTCGGACGGCTCGTCCTCGACCGACACCTCGCCGGCCGGCCGGCCCAGCTCCGCGAGCACAGTGGGAACGTCGGCCACCTCGACCGACGTGGGCGAGCCGAACCGGTAGCCGCGCGCGGCGAGCCGGTCGTCGAGATCCGGCGGACACACGGTCGGCCCCAGCTGGAAGATCGCCGGCAGGCCGTGCCGGGCGTAGTGCCGCTCGACCTCGTCCAGCGCCGTGGCCACGTTCGGCGGCGCGGCCAGCGGCGCCACCGAGTTCGCCCGCTGCGTCACCCCGCCCGACACCCGCGCCACCCAGCCCGCGATGTCTACTTCGGACAGTGCGGGCCAGCCGCGACGCAGCAGGTCGTCAAGCAAGTGGCCCGGGTGGCAGCCCGGTCGGGTTGACCTCCGGCAGCATGCCCGACTCCCACAGCTCGAGCACCGACGGCCGCAGCGTCGCCACCACCCGCTCGACGCCGTCCTCGCCCAGCGCAGCGAGCCCACCGGTCCAGGCCCGCTCGTCGGTGCGCTCCTCGATCGCGTCGAGGAACTCCTTGCCCCACGCGGTCAGCACGCCGTCCTCGCCCAGAATCCCCCGCGACCGCAGCGCGCGGGCGGCCGCGTCCCAGTCCTCGGTGGACCAGCCGCGCACCGAGCGCAGGAGCTCCGCGGAGAACTTACCGGCGCCGACCTGCAGCACCAGCGCCTCGAGCCCGGTGACGCCGGCCGCCAGCAGCGCCGCCACGTGCCCGTCACCGCGGTGCTCGCGCAGCGACGTCGCGAGCTGCCAGACACCCGCGACCGGGTCGTCGGACAGCGGCAGCTCGGCGTTCGCCGCGTACAGCGCCCGCCCGGTCGGGTCCATCGACGCGGCCACCGGCGCGAGCAGCGACACCGCCTCGGCGCAGGCGTCCTCGGCCATGCCGGCCGACCGCAGCGCGGCCGTCGACACCTCCGCCCGTGTGGCCAGGCACTTGGCCGGCTCGGCGCGCGACCAGGCGTCCGGCAGCGCCTTGAACACCATGGACGGCTCGAACCCGGCGAAGGTGGCCACCACCGCGCCGGCACCGACCGGGCCCAGCGGCGCAGCGCGGAAGGCGAAGTAGGTCATCCAGAACCCGCGCAGGCCGATCCCCACGCCGGCGTCCCGCACGCCCGGCGCGAAGTAGACGACTCCGTGTATCGGCTCCAGCGCGGTCCACAGCCGGCGGGCGGGGTGCATGAGTGCCTCCTTGCGTGTCTCTAGGATCATGCGCCACCGACGGGCGATCTAGGGCGATCTAGTGTGTGAGGAGCGTCGCGGAATGAGTGCTCGGGGTTTCTTCTCGTCGTTCGAGAACACCGACCCCCCGCTGACCTGGATCGACGTCGTCGACATCGGCGAGAACGGCCGGCGCGCGGCCGGCGCCACGATGAGTACCCGCGAGGGCGGCGGTCCCGCGAAGCCCTACACGGCGAAGGCTGGCGTCGGCTTCACCGGCACCCGGGCGCTGCGCTTCCAGGGCTCGCACGCCGCCCGCGGGCCCGCGCACGTGGTGAACAAGCTGTTCCTCGTCGACATGCTGGTCGCGCGGGACACCGAGCTCTCGTACGTGATCTTCCCGGAGCTGCTCGGCGACGACCTGCGCTACCCCAGCACCTTCGTCTCCGTCGACCTGGCCTTCGAGGACGGCACCCGGTTGTCCGAGCTCGGCCTGACCGACCAGCTCGGCTTCGGCTGGACGCCACGCGCGCAGGGCGAGTCCCGCGCGCTCGCGCCCGGCCAGTGGAACCACCGGTCGGTGCGGATCGGCCAGGTCGCCGAGGGCAAGGTGGTGGCCAAGGTGCTGCTCGGCTACGACAGCCCGACCGGTCCCGCGGAGTTCGCCGGCTGGGTCGACGACATCGCGATCGTCGACCGGCCCCGGCCCGAGCCGCGCCGGCCCGCCGACTACGTGGTCACCACCCGCGGCACCAACTCCACCCGCGGCTACTCGCGCGGCAACACCCTTCCCGCGACCGCCCTCCCACACGGGTTCAACTTCTGGACCCCGGTGACCGACGCCGCCGCGTTGGACTGGATCTACAGCTACCAGCGGCACAACAACGACCGGAACCTGCCGGCGGTGCAGGCCCTGTCGGTCAGCCACCAGCCCAGTCCCTGGCTGGGCGACCGGCAGACCTTCCAGGTGCTCCCCTCGGCCGCGGCCCGCAGGCCGCGCGCCGGGCGCCGCGCGCGGGCGCTGACCTTCCGGCACCGCAACGAGATCGCCCGCCCGCACCACTACGGCGTCCGGTTCACCAACGGCATCCGCGCCGACATCGCGCCCACCGACCACGCGGCGCTGCTGCGGTTCACGTTCCCCGGCGAGGACGCCAACCTGATCTTCGACAACATCGGCCGGCAGGGTCGGCTCACCCTGGACCCAGTCGGCGGCACCGTGTCCGGCTACTCGGACGTCCGAAGTGGACTGTCCGCCGGCGCGACCCGGATGTTCTTCCACGCCACCTTCGACCGCCCGGTCGCCGGCGGCGGACACCTGTGGCGATGGCCGTTCACCCGGCGGGTCACCGGCTACCTGCGCTTCGAGCCCGACCCGGCCGGCGAGACCACCGTGACGATGCGGGTCGCCACCTCGCTGATCAGCGTGTCGCAGGCCCGGCGCAACCTGTGGCTGGAGATCGCCGACGACGACACGTTCGACACCGTGCGCGAGCGCGCCGCGCAGGCCTGGGACGAACGGCTCGGCCGGATCCAGGTCGAGGGCGCCAGCGAGGACCAGCTCGTCACGCTGTACTCCAACCTCTACCGCCTGCACCTCTACCCCAACCGCATCCACGAGAACACCGGCACCGCCGACGCGCCGGCCCACGCCTATGCGAGCCCGTTCACCAAGCCCGCCAAGAAGGACACGCCCACCCAGACCGGCGCGGCGCTGGTGTCCGGCCGGGCCTACGTGAACAACGGCTTCTGGGACACCTACCGCACGGCCTGGCCCGCCCACGCGCTGCTCGACCCCGTCCACTGTGGAGAGCTGATCGCCGGGTTCGTCCAGCAGTACACCGACGGCGGCTGGATCTCGCGCTGGTCCTCCCCCGGCCACGCCGACCTGATGACCGGCACCAGCTCCGACGTGGCGTTCGCCGACGCCTACCTCAAGGGCGTGCGCGGCTTCGACGTCCAGGCCGCCTACGAGGCGGCGCTGCGCAACGCGACGGTCGCCCCGCCCGACGACTCGGTCGGCCGCAAGGGACTCGGCCGGTCGATCTTCCTCGGCTACACGCCCGCTTCGACCGAGTCCGGCCTGTCCTGGACGCTCGAGGGCTGCCTCAACGACTTCGGCATCGCCAACCTCGCGGCGATGCTCGGCGACAAGGACAACCACGAGTACTTCCTCGACCGGGCGTTGCACTACGTCCACTCCTTCGACCAGAGCACCGGCTTCTTCCAGGGGCGGCGGGACAACGGCCACTGGCGGTACTCGGCGAACCAGTTCGACCCGCGCGCGTGGGGCGGGGACTACGTGGAGACGAACGCCTGGAACACCGCGTTCAGCGTGCCGCACGACGGCGCCGGGCTCGCCGGCCTGCACGGCGGCCGGCACGCGCTCGCCGCGAAGCTCGACGAGTTCTTCGCGACGCCGGAGACCGGTCGGGCGCGGGGGAAGTACTGGCGGGCGATCCACGAGATGGCCGAGGCGCGCGACGTGCGGATGGGCCAGTACGGGCACAGCAACCAGCCCTCGCACCACATCCCGTACATGTACGCCTTTGCCGGCGCGCCGTGGCGCACACAGGAGAAGGTGCGCGACGTGCTGGCCCGGCTCTACTCCGGCAGCGAGATCGGCCAGGGCTACCTCGGCGACGAGGACAACGGCGAGATGTCCGCGTGGTGGCTGTTCGGCGCGCTCGGCTTCTACCCGCTGCGGGTCGGCAGCCCCGAGTACGTCATCGGCTCACCGCTGTTCCGCAAGGCCACGGTGACGCTCGCCAACGGGGCCGAGATCGTGGTCAACGCGCCGAACAACAGCCCCGCCAACGTGTACGTGACCGGGCTGCGGGTCGACGGCGAGTCCTATGACAAGGCCTACCTGCCGCACGAGATGCTCGCGAACGGGGCGGTGCTGGACTTCGAGCTGGGCCCCGCGCCGAGCGGCTGGGGCAGCGGGCCGGACGCGCTGCCGCCGTCGATCACCCGTGCGGACACGCTGCCGAAGCCGATGCACGACATCACCGACGAGGGCTTCGGCGAGGGCAGCGACGGGGTGAACGTGTCGGCGCTGTTCGACGACACGAGCCAGACCCAGGTCGTGTTCAAGTCGCCGACCGCCTGGATCAGCTACCGAACCACGGTCGACCCGGCGACCGTGCGGTTCTACACGCTGACCTCGGGCACCAAACGCGACGACCCGCGCAGCTGGACGCTGCGCGGGTCGGTCGACGGGTCGAACTGGGTGGTGCTGGACGAGCGCAGTCGGGAGACCTTCCCCTGGCGCCGCCAGACGAGGGCGTTCGCCGTGGCCAGCCCCGGCTCGTACGTCCACTACCGCCTGGACATCACGGAGAACACCGGCACCCCGACCATCTCCCTCGCCCAGCTCGAGTTGTTGGCTACCTAGGCGGGCCGGTCCTGGACGCGACGTAGGCCTTGTTCGCCGAGCCGAGCGACAAGACGAGCGCCACGATCGGCATCACGATCAACACGACCGGGACCACCGGGGCCGCACCGCGGACCATCCAGTAGATGCACAGGACGATCTGCAGGCCCATCGCGATCATGAACAGCGGCCCCGCGGTGCCCGCCATCAGCTTCACGCCGCCGTAGATGAGCAGGCCGACGCCGATCAGCTGCACGATCGACACGATCCAGGCCTCGGCGAGGCCGGCGCCGATGTCGATGCCGCCCGCCGATGCCTCCGCCTCGTCGCGGACGGACTCGATCGCGGCGAGACCGAGCATCAGGATGCCGGAGGTGATCAGCGTGATGCCACCCTGCACGAAGGCCAGCACGGCCGCGGCCGTCGTCCCGCCGGGCCGGGTGACCGGGCCGCCGTACTCCTGCGGCGCCTGCGGCATGCTGCCGTAGCCCTGCTGGTAGTTCGGCGCCTGGGGGGCCTGCGGGAAACCACCACTACCCGGCTGCTGCTGGAACCCCCCACTGCCTGGATAGTTGCCGCCCGGCTGCTGCTGGAACCCGCCACCGCCCGGGTTGTTGCCGCCCGGCTGCTGGCCGTATGGCTGTGTCATGGAATCTCCTCGAAGGTCCGCCATGGCGGAGCGCAAATGGTGCACGAATACTGGCACAGCCACCCCGCCGAACCTGCGGATTTCACCCATATCGTGACGGGTGTCGTGGAGGGTCGTCACATGATCACGCGGAGCGACCGGTGGCCCCTCCCGGCACCGCGTCCCCGGCGGGCGGCTCGTCCCCCGCGGGCTCCGGCTCCGGCGGCACGATGCTCGCGAGCTCGCCCCCGGTGTCGTTGACCCGCAGCACGAACGGGCGCGTGTCGGTGTACTGGACGACCGACACCGAGGCCGGGTTGACCACGATCCGCTGGAACGAGTCCAGGTGCTGGCCCAGCGCGTCCGCGATGATCGCCTTGAGCACGTCTCCGTGGCTGCACAGCAGCCACACCGCGCGCGGGCCGTGTTCGGCGGTGATCCGCGCGTCGTGCGCCCGCACCGCGGCCACCGCCCGCGTCTGCACGTTCGCCAGGCCCTCGCCGGCGGGGAACACCGCGGCCGACGGGTGCTGCTGCACCACCGACCACAGCTTCTCCTTGAACAGGGTCTTCAGCTCCCGGCCGGTCCACTCTCCATAGTCCACTTCGGACAGTGAGTCCTCGGTGACCGGGGCGAGCTCGCGGGCCTGCGCGAGCGGGGTGACGGTCTGCTCGCAGCGCAGCAGCGGCGAGGAGACGATGGCCGCGAGGGGCACCTGGGCGAGCCGGTCCACGAGGGCATCCGCCTGCGTGCGACCGGTCTCGTCGAGCTCGACGCCGGGTGAGCGGCCGGCGAGGACGCCGGAGCCGTTGGCGGTGGAGCGGGCGTGCCGGAGCAGTACGACGGTGGCCACGGCCGCCAGTAGATCACACCAGCGGACCGGCCTCGGGGTCCAGCAATCCGGTCATGACGAGGACGAGGATCAGCACGCCCAATGCGATGCGGTAGATGACGAACGGCAGGTAGCTGTGCGTCTTGATGAACCTCATCAGCCACGCGATCACCGCGAAGCCGACCAGGAACGCGACGATCGTGGCCACGATCGTCGGGCCCCACGCGGGTGCGGTGTCGCCGCCGATGTCGGTCAGCTGGTACAGGCCGGAGGCGAACACCGCGGGCACGGCGAGCAGGAACGCGTACTCGGTCGCCTCCTCCCGCTTGTAGCCGAGCAGGCGGCCGGCGGTGATCGTGCCGCCGGAGCGGGAGACACCGGGGATCAGCGCCAGCGCCTGGGCGAAGCCGAAGCCGAGACCGTGCGGCACGGTGAGGTGGTCGAGGTCGCGCTCACGCCGGCCGTAGTGGTCGGCGATGCCGAGCAGGATGCCGAACACGATCAGGGTCATCGCGATCAGGCGCAGGTCGCGGAACGCGCTCTCGATCTCGTCCTCGAACAGCAGGCCGAGGATCGCGATCGGCAGCGTGCCGATGATCACCAGCCAGCCCATCCGCGCGTCCGGGTCGTCGGACCACGTCGACGGCCGGCGCAGCGAGCGGAACCAGGCGACCAGGACGCGCCCGATCTTGTTTCGGAAGTACAAGATCACGGCGGTCTCCGTGCCGAGCTGGGTGACCGCGGTGAACGCCGCGCCGGGGTCGTCCCAGCCCGCGAACGCGGCACTGATGCGCAGGTGCGCACTGGAGGAGATGGGAAGGAACTCGGTGAGTCCCTGAATGAGACCGAGAACGATGGCTTCGAGCCAGCTCACGACATCCCCTCGCAGGCTCGGTGATGCCGCTCGCGGTCGCCCTGTGTTCGACTATTCGCTCCGCAAGCTCCGCTCAACTACCCAACCCCCGCGAGATCCAGAGCCTCCACCGCGACCCGCAGGGCCGTGATGCTTTGCTCGAGATCTTGCAGTACCGGCGAAACCGTCAGCGTGGTGACCCCCGACTCGGCGAGGGCCTGCATCTTCTCCGCGACGCGCTCACGCGGCCCGAGCAGCGACGTCTGGTCCAGGAAGCCGAGCGGGACGGCGGCCGCGGCGGCCGCGTAGTCCCTCGCCAGGTACCGGTCCTGGATCTCGGCCGCCTCCGCCTCGTAGCCCATCCGGCAGGCGAGGTTGTTGTAGAAGTTCTGCTCGCGGCTGCCCATGCCGCCCACGTACAACGCCGCGTACGGCCGGACCTGGTCGGCCGCGGCCTGCCAGTCGTCTCCGACGACCAGCGGCGAGGTGGGGACGACGTCGAAGCCGTCCATCGTCTTGCCGGCCTTCTCGCGGCCCTGCCGGATCAGCTCGAGTGACTCGCGGGCGTACTCCGGGGAGTAGAAGATCGCCAGCCAGCCGTCCGCGATCTCGCCGGTGAGCTGGAGGTTCTTGGGGCCGATCGAGGCGAGGTAGATCGGGATCTGCTCGCGTACCGGGTGCACGATCAGCTTCAGCGGCTTGCCCGGCCCGTCCGGCAGCGGCAGCGTGAAGTGCTTGCCGTCGAACGAGACCCGCTCGCGGCGCAGCGCCTGCTTGACGATCGCGACGTACTCGCGGGTGCGGGCGAGCGGCTTGTCGAACTTGACGCCGTACCAGCCCTCGGAGACCTGCGGGCCGGACACGCCCAGGCCGAGCCGGAACCGGCCGCCGGAGAGCGTGTCCAGGGTCGCCGCGGTCATCGCGGCCATCGTCGGCCGGCGGGCGGGGATCTGCAGGATCGCGCTGCCGACGTCGATCCGCTCGGTGTGCGCGGCAACCCACGCGAGCACCGTCGGCACGTCGGAGCCGTAGGCCTCGGCCGCCCACGCGACCGAGAACCCGAGCCGATCCGCCTCCTTGGCCAGCTCGAGGTTGTTCGCGTCGTTGCCGGCACCCCAGTAGCCCAGGTTGAGTCCGAGTCGCATTCGGTGACCATACCGACGGTAGGTCCGCTTGCGCCTGTGACGTGGCCCGCCCCACGGGAGTTCCTGTCAGCGGGAACCGCTACCGCCTGCGCGGTTCGCCGACGTCGTACTCGCCGGCGCTGTTCCGGACAGTGACGTCGACCGTCGTCTCCCCCGGCTCGTCCCCGCCGAGCTCGATGGTGCAGGTGAACTCGTTGCCCGCCACGACCTCCTGGTCGGCGGGGCAGTCCACGCCCTCGATCTGGTCGGCGCTCATTCCGTAGTAGTTGATGAGGATCTGCTGGACGCCTCCGTCGCCTTCGAGCGCGGACTCGTGAAACAGCTTCTTGGCGGACTGGCTGGGAGTGGCGGTGGGCCAGGCCGCTGCGGGAGGTTCCGGCGCGGGGTCGGAGTCCTGGTTCAGTAGCGCGACGGTGATGCTGGCCGTCGCCCCGATGAGCGCGGCCACGATCGTGCCCGCCACAGCGATCTTGGCGGCGGTGATCGTCGCCTCGGGCTTGCCGTCACCCCGTTGCTGCGCCACGACCGTGGAGTTTATCCACTGTCGTGGCCGGCGATCCGACTCGCCTCCGGGGTGCCTGCCAGCGACAACACGATCATCCGCATAGGCTTCCCCGGTGGAGCAACGACACCTCGGGCACAGCGGGCTGCGCGTGTCCAGGATCGGCCTGGGCACGATGACCTGGGGCCAGGACACCGACGCCGACGAGGCGGCGAGCCAGCTGGTCGCGTTCGCCGACCTGGGCGGCACGCTCATCGACACCGCGGACGTCTACAACGACGGCGAGGCGGAGCGGATCCTGGGCTCGCTGCTTGACGACCTGGTGCCCCGGCAGGACGTCGTGCTCGCCACGAAGGCGGTGGCCCGGCGCGACGAGGGCCCGTTCGGCGGCGGCGCCTCCCGTGGCGCGCTGCTCACCGCGCTCGAGGGGTCGCTGCGCCGGCTCGGCGTGGACCACGTCGACCTGTGGCAGCTGCACGCGTGGGACGCCGCGGTCCCCATCGAGGAGACGCTCGCCGCCGTCGACCACGCGGTGTCCAGCGGCAAGGTCCGCTACGCCGGCGTGTCGAACTACTCCGGCTGGCAGCTCGGCACCGCCGCCCAGCTGCAGCGCACCAAGCCGTTCGCCCCGCCGATCGTCAGCACGATGATGGAGTACTCGCTGCTCGAACGCGGCCTCGAGCGCGAGGTCGGCCCGGCCGCGGCGCACCACGGGATCGGCCTGCTGGCCTGGGCGCCGCTCGGCCGCGGTGTGCTCACCGGCAAGTACCGCGCCGCCACGCCGGCCGACTCGCGCGGCGCGTCCACCCACTACGGGCCCTACGTCGAGCACCACCGCACCGAGCGGGCGGCGCGCATCGTGCAGGCCGTGGTCACGGCGGCCGACGGGCTCGCCACCTCTCCCCTGTCGGTGGCGCTCGCCTGGGTGCGCGACCGCCCCGGGGTGGCCTCCGCGGTCGTCGGTGCGCGGGACACCGGGCAGCTGCTTGGCTCGCTCGTGTCCGAGGAGCTGACCCTCCCGGCGGCGATCCGTGCCGCGCTGGACGACGTCAGCGACATCGAGCTCGGCTACCCGGAGACCCGGCTCGGCTGACCCCGTTGGGCTGATCGTGGCCGCCTCCGCTGGCAGTCGGGTCGCGGGGTCGGAATCGTCTCCGGCATGGACTCCGCGAACCTGAGCCGCCGCTCGCTGCTGGCCCTCGGCGGCGCCGGTGTCCTCGCCTGCGCCGCCGCGTCGACTCCCATGGCCGCCGCCGACCCTACCGCCGCGATGTCCGGCGACCCGTGGGCTCGGCTCGTCGCGGGCAACGCGCGGTTCGCCGCCGGCCTGCCCGCCCACCCCCGCCAAGACCCCGCGTACCGGCGGAGCCTGGTGGCCGGACAGCAGCCGTTCGCGTGCGTGCTCGGCTGCGCCGACTCGCGGGTGCCCGCCGAGCTGCTGTTCGACCAGGGCCTCGGCGACCTGTTCACCGTGCGCGCGGTCGGCGAGGTCCTCGACGACGCGGTGGTCGGCAGCATCGAGTACGCCGTCGAGCACCTCGGCGTGCGGCTGGTCGTGGTGATCGGCCACTCGGGTTGTGGTGCGGTCAAGGCGGCCGTCGAGCTGGTACACGGCACGAGCGAGGTCACCGGCTCGGTCAGTACCGTGGCGCGGGCGATCGAGGCGACCGTGCGCGCCACGCCGGAGCAGCCGGACTTCCTCGCCGCCTGCGTGCGCAACCAGGCGAGCCGGGTCGCCGAGGAGCTGCCGCGCCGGTCGAGCCTGCTGCACGACGCGGACATCGTGCCGGCGGTCTACGACCTCGCGAGCGGCCTCGTCCGCCGGCACTGACGCGCGGTAACCGAACCCGCCGTCAGACATCCCGAAACAGGGGTTAGCGTCGCGGGCGGGTTTGGAGCATGCTGGAGGGAACGTCCCGACGGTGTGACGCACGGTGTTCGACCACCATGCGCCGTCACCGTCGGGTCGGCGAACGTGTCGGAGGTCGATGTTGCGTCGCATGGTGGTCGTGGTGCTCGGGTGCTGTGCCGCGGTCGGAACGGCTTGCTCTTCTGGCGAGCCCAGCGACGAGCTGATGGTGTCGGACGATCCCGCCGCGGCAACCGCGGCACGATCGCCGGCGGCCACGGCCGAACCGGCGGGTTCGGTGCGCGCGCTGCCCGGCACGCCGACCGCCATGATCGTCGACGCCGACACCAGGTTGCTCGCGGTCGCCGTCGACGAGCCGCCGGCGGTGCTCCTCTACCCGCTCGACGACGCCGGCTCGCCGGCCTCGCCAAGGAAGGTCCCGCTGCCCGGGCCGGCGGACACGCTGAGCCTGGCCCGCCCCGGCGGCCCGCTGCTCGCCGCGGCCGGCTCGTCCGGCGAGCTGGTCCGAATCGCGCTGCCCGGCGGGTCGACCGCGCCGGCCGCCATCCGTGGCGAGCCGGTCAGCGCCGCGGACCTGGGCGACCGCACGCTCGTCGCCGTTCGTGACCGCAAGGCCGTCGCGGTGCTGGGCGGGGACAAGGTCTACCGGATGATCAGCGGCGGGCTCGCCAGTGCCGACCAGGTGCTGTCGACCGGTGAGGGCGCGGTGGTCTTCGACCGGCTGCGCAACGCGCTGTTCGAGGTCGACGTGCGGGCCGGCTCGGTCGACGAGGGGCTGCGCACCGGCGAGGGCTCGACGAACGCCGTGACCGACCGGTTCGGCCGAGTGTTGGTCGCCGACACCAAGGGCGGCGCGCTGATGGCGTTCTCGCTGGACCCGCTGCTGATGCGGCAGCGGTACCCGGTGCCGGGAGCGCCGTACGGGCTCGCCTACGACCCGAAGCGGGACCTGCTCTGGGTGACGCTCACCGCGACGAACGAGGTCGTCGGCTTCGACGTCGCGGGCGGCGAGCCAGAGGAGAAGCACCGCTTTCCGACCGTGGAGCAGCCGAACAACGTTGCCGTGGACCCGATCAGCGGGCGCGTGATCGTCGCGTCCGCCACAGGAAAGGGAATTCAGGTGATTGCCGTATGAGTGCAGACGGGGTGATTGACGGGGACTGGGAGTATCGGCCGTTGCGGCTACCGCCCGGAGTGTCGAGGCGCGCAGCGGCCACGCAGCTTTCCATCCATGCGGAGTTCGCGGGCTGGGAGCTGTCCAACGTTCGCCTGTACTCGGACGGAAGCCGACGGGTGCTGCTGAAGCGGCGGCGCTCCGTCGGCCTCCTGCCCGGGCTCAGTATCTAGTCCCCACTACTTGAGATTCTTGCCGACGTCCTCCCACACCGTGCGGGCGCCGGCATCGCCTACGCGGTAGATGTGGACGCCGGTGCCGACCGCGAGGCCGACGGTCGCGAGCGCTGCCACGATCATGGCCACGGACAGGCCGGTCGAGCGCCGGGTCTCGGTCGCCACCGGGCCGCCCCCGCCGCCGGGCTCGTCGAAGCCGGTGTCCGTCGCCGCCCGGCGCTGCGCCGCGTTGTGCACCAGCATCAGCGCCGTCACGGCCACGAACAGCCCGAGCGCCCACCAGAGCATGAGGCTCGCCAGCTCCTCGTGCCGGTCGATGAGGGGGTTGCCGCCGCCGAGCCCCTGCTTGAGGTTGTCACCACTCATCGTCGCGACGGGCACCAGCGCGGTGGCCACGGCCGCGGCCGCGACGGTCAGCCAGCCGAACCGCCGCCGCACGGCCGGCCAGACCGCGCAGAGGAGCGCGCCCAGCGACGCGATCGGCAGCAGGACCACCACGAAGTGCACGACGAGTGGATGTAGCGGAAGTCCGGTGATGGTTTCGGGCACGATTCCTCCGGTTGAGTCCGTAACGTCGGGTGCCGATTCTGGGGCCTGAGCGTCACTGGGGTTACGCGGCACGCCAGTAAAGGGTTCAACTACCCGACTTTCGGAGGGTCTGCGGTCGCTGAGCGTCAGCAGTTGCGAAGGAAGCGGTCGAGCACGCGGGTGCCGAACCGGACCGCCTCGACCGGGACGCGCTCGTCGACGCCGTGGAAGAGGGCGGGGAAGTCGAGGTCGGGCGGCAGCTTCAGCGGGGAGAAGCCGAAGCAGCGGATGCCGAGGGTGTGGAAGGCCTTGGAGTCGGTGCCGCCGGAAAGGACGTAGGGGATCGTCCGCCCGCCCGGGTCCTCGGCGACGACCGCGGCACTCATCGCCTCGACGAGCTCGCCGTCGAAGGTCGTCTCCACCGAGGGCAGGTGGGTGATCCATTCTCGTTCGACGTCCGGTCCGAGGATCTCGTCGAGCTCGCGTTCGAAGGCGGCCTCGCGGCCGGGGAGCACCCGGCAGTCCACGACGGCCTCGGCGACGGACGGGATGACATTGGCCTTGTAGCCGGCGTTGAGCATCGTCGGGTTGGCGGTATCGCGCAGTGTCGCGCCCACGATCCGGGCGAACGGCCCGAGCTTGGCCACCGAGCCGGCGAGGTCGTCCTCGTCGACCTCGACGCCGGTCAGTTCGGAGAGCGCGTTCAGGAACGTGCGGACGGAGTCGGTCACGACCAGGGGGAACTGGTGGGTGCCGAGGCGTGTCACGGCGGCGGCGAGCTTGGTGACGGCGTTGTCGTCGTGGAGCATCGAGCCGTGGCCCGCGCGCCCACGCACACGCAACCGCATCCAGGCGATCCCCTTCTCGGCGATCTCGATCATGTAGGCCCGCAGGTCGTCCGCGAGGGTCATCGAGAAGCCGCCCACCTCGCCGATCGCCTCGGTAACCCCGTCGAACAGCTCAGGCCGGTTCTGGACCAGCCACTGCGCCCCCAGCGCGCCGCCCGCCTCCTCGTCCGCGACGAACGCGAAGACCAGGTCGCGCGGTGGTGTGACTTGATCCCGCTTGAACCGCCGAGCGACGGCCAACATCATGCCGACCATGTCCTTCATGTCGACGGCGCCGCGGCCCCAGATGTAGCCGTCCTGGATCGCGCCGGAGAAGGGGTGCACGGACCACTCGGTGGGGTCGGCGGGCACGACGTCGAGGTGCCCGTGGATCAGCAGCGCGCCCCGGTCCGGATCGGCCCCCGAGAGCCGCGCGAAGACGTTCGACCGACCCGGTGCGCCGGACTCGATCAGTGTGGTCTCGTAGCCCACCGCCCGGAGCTTGCCGGCAACGAACTCGGCGGCCGCCCGCTCACCGACGGTGGTGTCCGGCTCCCCGGTGTTGGTCGTGTCGATGCGGATGAGCTCGCTGGTGAGCTGGACGGCCTCGTCCTGCGCCTGAGCGGTGGTGTCACTGGTCACGGGCCCTTCCTACCATCGCCCAAGCCCAGTTGGGCGACCCCCAACCCGTCCGATAGGCTATGCCGCACACCTGGTCCGAGTGGCGGAATGGCAGACGCGCTAGCTTGAGGTGCTAGTGCCCGACAAGGGCGTGGGGGTTCAAGTCCCCCCTCGGACACACTCGTTAGCTACACGCAAAGTCGTTGAGACGTGGACGCGTTGTTCGTCCGGTGCGTAGCGCAGTTCAAGTCCAATTGCGTCGTACAGCTTGTTGAGGCGTTCGGGCTGTGCGCTCGACAGGCTGGTGCCCAGCTCGCCGATCATGTCGATGCGGGCGTAGATCTCTGCGGCCGTTACCTGGCTCGGCTCGGGCAGGTTTTCCAACTCGGCTTTCGCCGCCGCTCCCTCCGCCTCGGCCGCGTTGATCGGCTCGACGAGCGCGACAGGGTTCACGCCTGCTTCGATGGCTGCCCGGTGCCGGCGGAGTCTCTTGTCGGCGTCCTTGAGTTTTGCCACGGCTCGCGTGCGCTGGCTGCGCGCGGCGATCAGCCGTGGGTTCGCCGCGACGATCGCGGCTACGGTCTGGTTGATGTGATCGCGGTCGTAGGCCTGCATGATCCAGTCGTTGAGCGGGTCGTTCACGTGATCCTCTCGGACGTTGACCGTCCGAGGGTGAGCAGTGAGCACCGGTGAGCCGGGTGCGATGGTGCGTGCCAGGCACCTGTAGTAGATGGTGTTGCGGATGGTGGCGGCGAGCATCTTCCGCTCGCAGAGGGTGCAGCGGAATCGACCGCGTAGGCGGTAGGGCCGGCTGGTGGTGAACGTGCGCCGGTCCAGCTTGCCGCGTCCTCGCATCCCGCCGGCTGCGCGTGATCGGCGCATGAGCTGTACTTGGGTGAAGGTGTCGACAGAAACGATCTCCGGTGCCAGACCACAGCCGATCACGTCTGTCCGCACCACGAGCTCATCCTGCCAGGTCGCATCGCCGCTGCTCATGGTGCAAACCGCGAGATGGTATCCCTCAGCGCCGACGTCGAGCGGGACCCGCCGCGGTTCGCGCCCGCCGCGCATCTGCTCTGCCGGTGGGTGGAGGGTTCGGTGGCTCACCCGGCCCCGCGTGCGGCTGCACGCCGAGGGCCGGCTCGCGGGGAGGCGTTCCGGCGAGCAGCAGGCCCTCGCCGCGCGAGTGACGGAGCCGGTCGACCGGCTCGAGGCGTTACACGCAGGCGACCGCCACGGAGACACTGCCCGCAGAACCTCATGGTTCCGAATGAAGACCCGAGCTCCTTCGTCGTCACCGACATCGACTGGCAATGCCCATTCGCCGTCGGGACCGACCTCGGCCAGCTGCTCGTCGGCCTCACCAACGCGGGCACCCTGCCGGTCCCCGCACTGCCCGCCCTGCACGAGGAGGTGATCGACGCCTACACCGACGGCCCGCGCACCGACGGACACGCTGTGCCCCAAGCCGAGTGAGCGGGCGGGAACCGCGAAGCGTCGAGCGACCGTAGCGCCGCATCGAACACGGCACCCGATCGTGCGTTCTAAGCGATGTCTCGTATTGATCTTGTTGTTGGTGTCGCGCGGGGTGAGTGGTGTAGTCAGCCGGTGATGGTGAGGTTGCGGAGAAACGCGATCCCGGACGCGGTTGCGGAGAGAGTGTGCGCGGCT
>NZ_JBOHGA010000046.1:0-34787 GCF_050699915.1 Actinophytocola sp. | reverse complement strand
GCCTGGGCGTCGGTGCCGCGCACCCGGCGCCGCGCCCGGCTGGCGAGCTGGCGCGCCGTGGCCGGGGTGCGCCCCACGATGGGGGCGATGTCGGCGAAGGACAGGTCGAACATGTCGTGCAGGACGAACGCCAGCCGTTCGGCGGGGGTCAGCGTGTCGAGCACGACGTGCAGCGCGAGCCCGACCGCGTCGGCCAGCAGCGCCTCGTCCTCGGGGCTCGTCCCGTCCGTGCGGCTGACGATGGGGTCGGGCACGTGTACGCCGATGGGCTCCTCACGCCGCGTCCGGCGCGAGCGCAGCACGTTCAGGCACACGCGCGAGACGACGGTGGTCAGCCAGGCGCCGAGGTTGTCGACGCCGCTGGCATCCGTGCGGTTCAGGCGTACCCAGGTCTCCTGAACGGCGTCGTCGGCCTCGGCGAACGAACCGAGCATCCGGTAGGCCACTGCCCGCAGGCGGGTCCGGTTCTGCTCGAAGCTCTCCGTGAGCCGGTCTGGCTCGGTCATCGGTCACACTCCCGCGTTCTGCTGTGTCGTCCTACTGACACCTCGAAACCGATCGATGTGACAAGGAGACACCCATGCAAGCACGGATGGAGCACCCGGCCCTGAGCGTCCCAGGCGTCATGGACGGGCTGCAGGCGCTGGCGAAGGCCGTCTCGAGGGGTGGTCTGCCGAAGACCACCGCCGAGCTCGTCAACCTGCGGGCCAGCCAGCTCAACGGCTGCAGCGTGTGCGTGGTCATGCACGCGCGCGACCTGCGGAAGGCGGGGGAGAGCGAGGAGCGGATCTCGGCCGTCTCGGCCTGGCGTGACGCACCGTTCTACACCGACGCCGAGCGGGCGGCCCTGGCGCTGAGCGAGGCGGTGACCCGGCTCGCCGACCGCGACGACCCGGTGCCCGACGAGGTCTACGACGAGGCCGCGCGGCAGTTCGAGGAGCCGGTGCTGAAGGCCCTGGTCGTTCAGCTCACCTTGATCAACGCCTGGAACCGCCTGAACGTGACGACCCGCCAGGTGGCGGGGGAGTGGTAGGGAGGATCCGATGAGCGACCCACAGGCCATCGCCGACCGCGTCGAGATCGAGGCGCTGCGCGGTGAGTTCGCGGACGCGGGGATGATGCGTGACTTCGACCGCCTGGCGGCGCTGTTCACGCCGGACGCGGTGTGGCGGATCCCCGCGGTCGACGCCCGGTTCGACGGCAGGGACGAGATCCGCGCCGGGGTCGAGCGGCTGCTGGAGGGTTTCTGGGCCTACCTCCTTCAGGCGCCGCACCCGGGCATGATCCGGCTCGACGGCGACACCGCGTCCGGCCGCGCCTACGTCCTGAGCTTCGGACAGACACGCGAGGGCGGCTCACACCTCAACTACTCCGTCTATCACGACCGCTACCAGCGGACTGCGGACGGCTGGCGGTTCGCCGAACGCGTCGACGAGGTCAAGTACCTCGACACCACTCCGCTGACGGGCTCGCCGCCACACGCGACGAGCGACCCCTGACCGGCCGCCGGTCAGCCCGGGGGTGTCCAATCGGGACAGCCGCCCGGGCTGACCTCCCGGTTCGGGACTTAACACCCGGTCAGCGGCGCTTCCCGTAACTTTGTATCGTGGCCATCCCCGTGCACGCGCAGTCGCCGGAGGACGACCCGGAGCGAACCGACGTCATCCCGCGGATCGATGACCTCATCGAGACGATGTCAAGTCGGCCGGACGCCCCGAGTCGTCCCGCCGACCGCTACCCGAGGGAGACGCGTCCAGCGCAACCCCGTCCGGAGGACCCTCGCCCGGAGGATCTCCGCCCGGACTACGAACCTCCGGAGCACGAACTTCCAGAGGACGAGCTGCCGGACGACGAGCTGCCGGACGACGAGCTGCCGGAGGAGACGCTTCCGGAGCGCTCCCAGCGCGCCGAGCGCTCAGCGCGATCCGAGGGCGACGCCGCCAAGCGG
Source organism: Actinophytocola sp. (assembly GCF_050699915.1). Taxonomy (GTDB): domain Bacteria; phylum Actinomycetota; class Actinomycetes; order Mycobacteriales; family Pseudonocardiaceae; genus Actinophytocola. The sequence goes on along the minus strand of NZ_JBOHGA010000046.1, from coordinate 32,839 downwards.
GGCAAGCACCGCCGGCCGCCGCGCAAGAAGCCGATCTGGCAGGAGCTGCTGACGCTGTTCGCGGTCGCGCTGCTGCTGACCTTCCTGATCCAGCAGTTCCTGGGCCGGGTCTACTCGATCCCGTCCGGGTCGATGGAGAAGACGCTGCACGGCTGCCCCGGCTGCACCGCCGACCGCGTCCTGGTGGACAAGCTCACCTACCGGTTCACCGACCCGTCGCCCGGCGACGTCGTCGTCTTCGAGGGCCCGAACAGCTGGACGGAGGAGGACGGCGGGGTGCCGGTGTCGGGCAACGCCGTCACCAACGCACTGCGCTCGGTCGGCGCCCTGGTCGGCCTGGCGCCGCCGAACGAGCGCGACTTCGTCAAGCGGGTCGTCGCGGTCGGCGGCCAGACCGTCCAGTGCTGCGACAACAGGATGCGCGTCCTGGTCGACGGCCGCCCGCTCCAGGAGCCGTACGTCTACTGGGACGGCGGCAAACCGAACACCCAGCAGCACTTCGAGCCGGTGCTCGTGCCCGAGGGCACCCTCTGGGTCATGGGCGACAACCGCAACGGCTCGCAGGACTCCCGTTTCCAGGGCGGCGGCGGCATCCGCGGCGTCGTGCCGCTCGACAAGGTGATCGGCAAGGCGCGGTTCGTGGTGCTGCCGCCCTCGCGCTGGCAGGGCGTCGGCGACCACAACCCGCAGGGCGGCATCCCGTTCGCGCTGGGCGCGCCCGCCTGGCAGGAGGGCCTGCCGGCCGGGTTCGGACTCGTCGCCGCCTGGCCCATGCTGTGGCTCACCCGGCGGCTGCGGTGGCGGCTCCGACCCGACCCCGACCGGCGGTAGGAGATCGCCGAGGACACCCACCAGCGGCGGCTGCGCGCGGCGGCCGACGAGGTGCGCGAGCGGCTGCCGTCGCCGGGCCCGGACGACTGGGGGCTGATCCACGCCGATCTGCACCGGGGGAACGTGGTGCGCACCCCGGCCGGCGAGCCGGCCGTGATCGACTTCGACGACAGCGGGTGGGGGTACTACCTGCTCGACGTCGCCACCGTGCTCTCCTCGATGCCGCGCACCTGCCTGGACGACCGCACGGCCTTCCTGCGTTTCGCCGCCGGCTTCCTCGACGGCTACCGCTCGGTCCGGCCGCTGCCCCCGTCGGCGCATGCGAAGCTACCTCGACCACGGGACCTACGACGGACACGTCTCGCTCGGGTAGCTCACCGCCTCGTGTAGAAGTGCCTCTCCTGACCGTCGTCGTCGATCGTCACCCGGTCGGTGATGCTCACCGGGTCCCTTGTGGCCCCGTCGCCGAAGTCGAGTGGCGCGTACGCGACCGGCCCGCTCCCGTCGGAGCCGTAGACGTGGATGGCGCACTTCAGGTGGTTGGCGAGCAGTCGCATCGCCATCCCGTAGGCGTTGCGCGCACGCTCGGTGTCTCCGGTCAGGAACTCGGAGGTGGTGCTGCGCGACGGGCCCGGCAGCGGGACCACCCAGGTCCGGTGCTGCGCGAGCGCAACCGTGAGGTCGCCGTCGCTCATGGGCGTCTTCACGAGGAACGTGGTGAGCGGCTGACTCGACAGGGACGTGGACTTGTCCTCCTGCTTGAGCTGTGCGGTGGCGGTCCCGATGACTCCCTTCCGCAACCCGTCGGCGTTCTTGCCGAGGGCCTTGCCGACGGCGTCGTACACGCTGCCCTCCGCGACGCTGCCGGAGATCGCGCCCGAGAGCTGCTCCAGCTTGCGAATCGTGCTCCTGGTCGGGTTGGACAACGCCACCGTGTGCAGGGACAGCGCCGTCTGGCTCGGCGGAATTCCGGTGTAGATCCGGGAGAACGGCCTCGCCAGCTCACCCGAGACCGCCCCGCTCAGCCGGTCGTACTTCTTGCCGGGCTCGCCCTTTCCTCGCTCACCCGGCACCTTCGTGCCCAGGAACGGGGTGGCGCCCACCATGGTCTTGAGCGCCTTGGTCGGCGGCGCCCAGACCTGTGTCGTGTCGCGGGACGTCAGCCGCATGCCGTCGGTGTTGACCTTCATCGGCCGCACGTCGTCCCAGTCGCGCTCGGGCTCCGCCTCCATGTCCTCGCTCACCGACTCCTCGTCCTCCGGCGGCGGTTCGACCATCTTGATCCCGACCGGGTCGGACACCCGTCGCGTGCCGTACGTCGTCAGGCTGGTGCCCTCCGCCGTGTCGCGGACCGCGAAGATCCGGCCCGCCGCCTTGGCCGGCGGGACGTGGGTCTGCGCCAGCTTGTGCTTCGAGTAGGCCTCCTGCTTCTCGCTCCAGCCCGTCTCCAGGGCGGCCGCGATGCGCGTGAGGTCGGTCTCGATCGAGCCGTCGATGAAGTCGGTCAGGAACGGCACACCGCGGACGGGGTGCCGGACGGTCTCGGCGAAGCCCTGGACGAAGCTGCGTTGCTCGGTCTTGTCGAGGTCCTGCAGGACGTCCGTATCGACCGTCGGGTCGAAGAAGGACTCGGTCGTTCGGACCGGCGGCTTGATCAGCGTGGGGACCAGCTCGAGATCCGGTCCGGTCTCCGACCTGTCTGGCGGATCCCCGATGTAGGAGTCCAGCGGCACCGGGCCTGTCAACGGTTCCGTCTCCGAGACCTCGAGGGCCATCTCGTCGTTCGGCATGGTGGTCGTCGGAGTGGTGGTCGTCGTGGTGGAGGACTCCGACGGGGGTGCGTCCTCGGCCATGTCGACCTCGCTCGACTCCTCCAGCTCGACGATCGGCGGGGTGGTGCCCATCTTGGCGAGCTCGGCGGTGTAGCGGGAGTTCAGGATCTTCGACAGCGCGCCGAACTCGGCCCCGCCGTCACCGAACGCGAGCTGCTTGCCCCCGGCCAGGAGCAAGGTCCCGTCGATGTACAGGTTGGGCTCGGGCGAGTAGGGCAGCAGCGGGTGGACCTCGGACAGCTTCTCCCTGGTGAGCATGTCCTCGCTGACGTGCGTGGTGAGCTCGTCCTCCGTCATGGCGCCCTCGCCCTCGGGCAGGGTGGTGCCTTCGCCGAGCCGGTAGCCGCCGGACACCATCAGCGGACGGATCGGGATCCGCTGCCACGGGTTCAGCGGGTCGACGCCGGCCAGCTTGCTGGCGAAGTAGTTGAACACGTGGACGCCCGACGGCACCTCGCGGCTGGCCGTGTCGAAGTCCTGGACCGAGATGTACGGATGGGAGCCCTTGCCGTAGAGCGCCTTGGTGACGTCGGCGGTCGCCTTGCTCTGCAGCACGTTGTTGCGCATCGTGCCGTAGGGGAACTTCGAGACACTGAAGGTGTCCTTGAGCACCGCGATCGGCAGCCGGTGGCCGGCGATCGCCGTCTCCGCCGCCTTCCATGCCTCGCTCAGCTCGGCCGCCTGGGCCGTCCTGGCGTTGATCCCGAAGACGAAGGCCACCCGTGTGTCCATGCCCACGGCGCCGTCCATGATCGCGTCGACGACGGCGACGATGTCACCCGAGTCCTTGGCGGGCAGGATGATGTTCACGACGAAGGAGATCGGCCGGTTCTGGCTGAGGCTCGCGGCCAGCTCGGTCAGGTAGTTCTCCGGGGTGATGACGTGCGTGGGCTCCGCGGCGACGAGGTCCCGGAAGGCCTGGTTGGCCCTCGCGTTCCCGCCTAGGCCGTGCGTGTCCGGGTCGGATGGCGGCGCGACGACCCTCGGCCTGCGTTGGCGCGCGGTAGTCTTCCTGACCGGAGCGGCCTTCGGTTTGGCGGGCGCCTTCTTCTTGCGCCGTTCGGTCGGTACCAGTTCGCCGGTGTCGTCGAGCCCGAGCTCGCCGCTCTCGACCTTGGTCCGCAACTTCTCCGCCGCCGCCCGCTTAGTGGCGCTCCGCAGCACCATCGTGGTCGTCTTCACCGGATCGCGGGTGGTGGTCAGCTTCTTCGACGACGAGCCGGCGCTGGCCTTGTCCTTCTTGGTCTTCTGCTTCTTCTTGCCCATGATGAGTCTCCCGCGGCTACACGCCGGCCTTGTACGTCAGGACCAGTCCGAGGTTCGTCAGTGCTTCCTTGTCACCGTCCAGCGCGAGGACCCAGCCGGACTCCTCGTCGCCGGCGAGGCGCAGGCCCGGCGTCGGCACCAGCTTCCCGTCGGTGAGCGGGACGTTCATGTCGCCGTTCAGCACGAACCGGGCCGTGCCGCCGTTCGCCAGGTCGTACTTCGGGTAGATGCCGGTGATCTGGCGGCTGCTCATGTTCGGGAACAGCTCCGGACCGATGGGCAGCGTGAGCTGACGGGTGTCGGTCGCGAGGAACTCCTCCCACTCCTGCGGGAACTCGGTGGCCACGTCGAGGAACCGCGCCGCGGGATACGCCTTCAGCATCCCCTTGACGGCGTTGGTGAACACCTGGTCACCGGCCTCCGCGGTGTACCGGACGGTGACCACGACGTCGTGCAGCTCGGCCGGCCGGCGGCCGGCCAGCTCCAGGCGCCAGGTGGAGACCGCGCCGGTGCCCTCGAACGGCAGATACCGGTCGTCGTCGTAGCGCAGCTCGAACAGGCCGTTGTTCAGCGCGCCCTCGTCCACAGGGGACAGTGCGATCCGCTGGCCTGCCCGCCAGTCGACGCGCACCGTCGCGGGCACCGGGCCCTTCGGGTCGAGGAGATACTTGACCGCCTTGGCCTCGGCGGCCACGACCGTCTTGTGTCCCAACTGGCTCAGCGTGGCGTTGACCGCGAGTGGCTGCCCGTCCTCGTCGACGAACGCGACCGCCACCGTGCGGACCTGGCGCCGGAAGTGGCCGGGGAAGTCGTAGTCGAACAACGCCTCCGACAGCGAGAACTCGCAGTGGCCCTCCTTCTGCATCCGCAGCAGGGCGACCGGGTCCAGCTCGAGCAGCGACACCGGCTTGGTGATCTCCAGGTCCCGGTTGTCCTCGTCGAGGTAGGCCTTGCCCAGCCGTTCCAGGTCGAGGCCGAGGCCCTCCGCGGCGAGCAGCCCATTCCGCCGGCTGTCCCAGTAGGACGGTCGGATGTAGCGGGTGTCGCCGTCGGTGGACCCGCGTTCGAACTGGAACGCCCGCTCGGCCGACCGCGCCATCTCGTACGCCAGGTTGTAGGCCTGGAAGTACGTCTCCGCGAGACGCCCGGACAGCCACTGGTAGAGCTCGGCGTTGGTGAACTTGCCGGTGAGGAACGTCGCCTCCGCCTCGTTGTGCCCGATCTCCGCGGCGAGGATGTCCCGCTCCCGCTCGGCGATCGCCAGCTGCTGGCGCGCGCTCGTCAGCTGCTGCTCGATCTGGTTCAGGTCGGCCTCCGCGGTGTCCCGCTGCGACCTCCACTCGGCCATCGACCGCTCCTGGCCGGCGCGGACGCCGAGCAGCTCGCCGATGACGCTGAAGCCCTCGCCGAGCGACTCCCAGATCTCCGAGGTCTTGTCGAAGATCTTGCCGGCCTGCTTCCCGCCGATCTCGGTGCCCATGATGAACGGGCCGAGCAGCGCTTGGGGCATGCCGTAGGCGAAGGCGGCGCCGATCCGGTTGGCGCCCGAGTACAGGTGCGCGGCGCCGGCGAACGCCATCGTGCCGATCTGCGCGCTCTCCAACGGCAAGAGCCCGTCGTCGACCAGCTTCTCGTAGTACGCCAACCGTTTCGTCGCGCCGTCCTGGCTCGCCACCAGCTCGGCGACGTCCGCCTCGGCGGCCACCACCTGGGCGTCCTTGATCGCCCGCGTCATCGCGAGGATCGTGCCCTCCTGCCGGTTGCGCAGCAGGCTCAGCGCCTCGCCGTCCTCCCGTTCCAGCACACTTAGCAGGTCGCTGCCGAGCCCCCGGACCTTCTCGACTAGGTCCTGGGCCTTGCGGTGCAGGAAGCTGAACCGGTAGTGCGGCACCGGCACGGCCGCGTCCTGGCCGAGCCGGCCCAGGTCCGCTCCGGTCGCCGCGCCCTCGACCAGCGCCATCGGGTCGATCGGCGGCGCGAACAGCGGCAGCGGCTGGCTGATGCCCAGGATGTTCTGGGACAGCCGGATCTTGCGCAGCCGGTCCTCGACCCGCACCCAGTAGTCCGCGAACACGCCGTTGCCCGGGATCGAGAAGTACCGGTTCGCGACGCTCGCGTGCACCTCGCCGGCGTCGCGCAGCAGCGCGCCGTCGTTGGTGAGCGCGGACCGGAGGTCCAGCTCGCCCGGCTTGGCCTCGGCCTCGAGTCCCTCGAGACTCTGCGCCGGCGGGAGCAGCCGGGTGCCGAGCGTCTCCGGCCGCGTGCCGAGCAGGTCGTAGGCGAAGATGTAGAGCATCCGTGCCTCGTCGACGCTCTCGGGCGTGTACTGGCGGAACAGCATGTCCCCCCAGTCGAGCAGGTTGTCCACATAGGCCATGACGACCGCGCGGCGGTAGGCGACCGGGCGCAGCGCGGCGATCGCGTGCGGGTCGAACGGGTCGTCCTGGTAGGCGTTGATCAGCTTGACCGGGTCACCGAGGAGCCCGTGCTGGCGAGGCAGCCCGGCGACGATCGCGGCCTTCTCTCGCAGATTGACCAGTGCCGCGCGGCTCTCGTCGCCGACCGACGCGGTCAGTGACGTCAGCCGTTTCGCGACGGTCTCGTGCACGGTCGCCGCGGACAGCGTCGCGAAGTCCGCGGTCTGGGCGTCGTCCAGCTGCTGGCGGATCCGGAACAGCGGCGCGACCCGGTCCACCACGACCAGCAGCGGCTCGAGCAGGCCGCGCAGCGTGGCGACGTCGAGCCCGGCCTTGGTCAGTGCCTCCGCGTCGGCCTCCTGGCCGGCCAGCGCGAACAGGTCGGCCCGGCAGCTCGCGGCCAGCGCGGTCGGGTCGACCGCGAGGAACGGCAGGTACCGCCAGTAGCTCGCGTGCTGGGTCGGGTCGAACACGTACTCGTACCACTGTCGGGCTTCCTCGAACCGCTGCGCGCCGTTGAGCGCCTGCGCGATCAGCAGCGGCGCGTGGAAGAAGATCTCCCAGTAGTAGATGCCGTTCGCGCTGTCGAAGTCCAGGTGCGTGCTGGTCGGCACCTGCGACTCGTCGACCCGGTCCCCGTTGACCTGGATCGTGGTGTCGTTCGAGAACGTCGTGCTGAACGTCGGCACCTCGTCGTACTCCTGGGTGCGCGGGTGGAGCAGCGCGGCCACCCCGCCCGTCAGCAGCCGCTCGTTGAGCTTGTGCGCGGTGCCGGTGGTCAGCCGGACGATCTCGTACATCAGCGCCGTGCGGTCGTATGGCCGCACCGGGTCGGTGTCGTCGGCGGTGTCCGTGCCGGCATCCTTGTCGTAGCGGACGTACTCGCCGCCCTTGAAGACGAACAGGCCGTCGACGCTGTCCAACATCGAGTCGATCGTCGAGGCGAAGGCGACGGGCAGGCCGCCCCAGTTGCCCTTGATCGGCCGCCAGGACACCGTCGCCGCGTCCAGCTCGACGTCGGCGCTGATCCGCGTGTACTCCGAACCGCCGAAGACGAACAGCCAGCCGTCGCGCTTGAACACCGCGTCGACGGCATGCGCGAGCGGCTTCGGATACCCGTCGTCCAGCACGTCCGGCACGATGCGCCGCCGGTCCGTTGCCAGGCTGTACCGGTAGAGGGCGCCGCCGCTGACCAGGTACAGCCGCTCGCCGACGGCGTAGGCCGCGTCGACCGAGGGCAGCTTCCAGCGGTTGCGGATCGGCTCCTCGTCCGTCGCCGACCCGCCGCGCGGCCACTCGATGTACCGGCTCGGCCGGGTCCGGAAGTTGATGAAGAACAACCGGGTCCCGTTCGGCAGCTCGACCGCGGCGGAAATCCGGCGCCACGTCGGCAGGTCGTCTCCGTTGTGCGCCAGCCCGGTCGGCTGGACGCGCTCGTCCATGAGCGCGGCGCCGGGCCGGAACAGGAAGCTGCCGCCCCGGTGGTCGATGCTGAACCAGCTCGAGTCGCCGGACGTGCTGTTGAACTCGACGACCCGTGCGTCGCCGATCCGGTTCGTCGGCGCGGGGTCGAAGATCTCCTCCCGCAGGCCGGTGTCCTGCTTCGGGTCGACGATCATGCCCGGCACCACACTGGTGGACAGCTGGCTGAGGTTCAGCTCGGGCGGCAGGGAGAACTCGGCGGTCCACCGGAATGCCGGCAGGATCGGGACGAGTATGCCGATCGAGCACGAGGCGGTGATCACGATCGACGTGTGCCGGTCCTCCGGCGTACCCGTCTCCGACAGCCGCACCGCGACCTTCAGCCCGCTGACCGACCCGGGCAGCCCCGTGTCGACAGTGCGGGACTGCACCGGCAGCCATTCCCCGTTCAGGTCGAGGAACGAGTAGCACAGCTTGACCCGGTTGGTGGCCGCGGTGTTCGAGACCTGCTGGGTGTCGTCGACCTTCTTGACCTCGATGGTCGCCGACGAGCTGGTGGGCGTGCTCGACTCGGAGGTCGCCCAGAACACGAACACCCGGCCGAAGGCGTGGATCGGCGACACGTCGTCCGAGTCGATCTGGACGCCGACCTTCAGCCACGGCTCCCAGGTCGTCGACAGCTTGGTGACGCCGCGGATCTCGGCGTACCGGTAGTAGTAGCGACGCGGGTCCGTGCGCGTGGTGCCGAACAGCACCAGGTTGCGGGTCTGCGAGTCCGCGCCCTCCTTGGGGTAGACGTACCCGCCCGCGATGGCCAGCCGGGACACCTCGGTGTACTCGTCGAGGTAGCGCTTGTACGAGCGCACCACCGCGTCCGAGGTGACCTCGCCCTGCAGCAGGTCGTCCTGGAGCTGCTGGAACGCGGGGGTCTTCGCGCCACGCAGCTCGGGCCGCAGGTAGTTCTCCGGGTACAGGAAGACCTTCCGGTTGGCCTCCCACACGCGGTAGGCCCGCATCCACTGCCACCAGCGCTTCAACCTGCGTCTGGTGTCCTGCTCGTCGTCGCCCTCCCGGACGGTGACGTCCTCGAGGTTGAGCAGGTAGCGGTGCAGGTAGAGCTGGGTGGCCGCGATCGCCTCGCGGACCTTCGAGGTCCGGGCCGCACTGCCCATGTCCACGTCGACCAGCAGGTACTCGAACAGGTCGCGGGTGGTGACGAGCGAGCCCGTCTCGGCCACGACGGCCGACACCAGCGCGTCGCGGCGGAGCAGGTTCAGCTCGTCGTGGATCTCCCGCTCGACCGTGGGCCACTCGGCGCCGTGCGCTTTGGCCAGTAGTCCACTGAGGACAGTGAGGGCGTCGTCGAACGCGAGTGTGCCGCCGCGGTCGCCGTACACCCGCGCCCACACGTCGGCGTGCAGCCGGGACGGTGTGCTGCCCAGCTTGCCGGCCAGCTCGAACATGCCGGTCGCCGCGAGCAGGAACTCGAGCTCGAACCGGTACTCGGGTGCGCCACCCGACGGCAGGAAACCGCCGTGCCGCTTGAGCCATCTCAGCTCGTCGGCGTCCCAGCCGAAGAGTCCGGACAGCAGCGTGTACGGGTCCGCCGCGCCGGTCCGCAGGAACTGCGCGAGGCCCGGGGCCTTCGTGCGCGCGAGGTCGAGGAACCGGACCATCGTGAGCACGTCGGACAGCCGGTAGTCCGCGGTGTTCGCCCACCGCTCGCGGAAGGTCTGCGGGAAGGTGCGGTCGATCTCGGCGTAGCCGCCACCGGAGTAGCGGACGTACTGGTTGTCCTTCATCAGGTAGCCGCGGCCCTCGAAGGTGAACGCACCGGTGATCCCGGTCTCGAGGTACGCCGGCAGGTCGCCCCAGTCGTCCCGGATCGTCCTCGGGTAGCCCTCCTCGGCCAGCTCGAGCCGGCCCGGCTGGTAGCGGACGAACTGGCCGCCGCGGAAGGCGTACAGCTCACCGGTCGGCGCCACCAGCGCTGCGTCGACGGTGTTCGGCCGGGTGTAGTGGTCGTGGCCGTCGGTGAAGGCGTTGGCGACCTTGCCCCACAGCTCGGTGACCGGCCGAGGCGCCGAGCCGTCCGCGCGCACGTACTCCTTGCCGGCGAACAGGTAGGTGACGTCGTCGCTGCCGTGGAACGCGGCGTCGATGCCGTACCGGAACGGCTCGGGCAGCTCGGTGGTGCTCAGCTCGCCCGGCGGCGCGGACTCGATGGTGCGTGGGTAGCCGTCGTCGACGAACGTGTAGTCGCGCCCGGAGTAGCGGACGTACTGGTCCCCGGAGAACAGGAAGGTCCGGCCGTCGGCGACCAGCGCCGCGTCGACCTTCTGGTCGTCGGCGATGTTGTTGCGCAGCCTGCCGAAGGTGCGGATGTCGTAGGTGGCGGTCAGCGCGCGGGACACCACGTGGCACCCGGCGCCGACGAACAGGTAGATGTTGCGCTCGTTCGCGACGACCGCGTCGATGAGCGCGGTCCCGCTGTCGAGCCGCTCGCCCAGCACGTCCTCGAACGACTCGGGCAGCGCCGCGAACTCCGGCTCGCCGCGCAGGTTCGTCGCGATCGGCTTGGGGTAGCCGGCGTCGACATAGCGGTAGCGGTCGCCGGTGTAGCGCACGTACTGGGTGCCGGAGAACAGGAACGTGGTGTCCTCGCCGACCACCACCGCGGCGTCGACCCGGCCGGCGCCGTCCTTGCCGGCGAACTCGTTGCGGGCGCGGCCCCACTGTTCGCGGATCTGCCGGCGCGGCGCGAGAGACCGCTCGTGGTACCGGGTGAACTCGTCGTCGAAGAAGAAGTACGCCGCCCCGTCCCGGCCGGTGAACGCCGCCAGGATCGCCGGCTCGCCGAGGCCCGGCCAGATCCGGTCGATCGGCCGGGGCCGGTTCCACTCGCCGGTCAGGTCGTCGTACTGCAGGCACTCCTCCCCGGTGACCAGCAACAGGGTGCGGCCCTCGGTGAGCACGGCGTCGGGCGCGACGAACCCGTCCGGCCGGGCGTCGTCCGGCATGGGCCAGAAGGACGCGTCGGTGACGGCCGGAGAGCCCTCGTCAGGGTGGCCGTAGTCGGTGCCCGAGTAGACCAGGTACCGCATGCCGCCCTCGTCGTCCGGGCGCTCGAACAGGAACGTGTAGCCACCGTGGACGTACGCGAGCGCCACGTTCTCCAGTCCGGCCCAGTGTTCGGGCACCGATCGGGGCTCGCCCTCGACCTCGGCGCCGAGGTAGGTCTCGCCGCCGTACACCACGAACTGGTCGCCGCTGAACACGTAGGTCTTGCCGTCCCGGCCGACGAACGCGGCGTCGACCGTGTTGTCCTCGTAGACGTTGTTGCGGGCCCGGCCCCACTCCTCGGCGAGCGGGTAGGCGCGCCCCATCGCCGTGTTGAAGCAGGCGGTGCCCTTGAACAGGTAGGTGTTCCCGTCGGTGCCCCGCAGGATGGCGTCGGGCCCGTCGCGGAACTCGGCCGGCACCGTGCGCAGCGCGCGCGGCCGGACCGGTGTCCGGGCGATGGTCCGGCCCTCCAGGGCGCTGTATCGCTGCCAACCGCCGGCGTCGGACACGAGCACCGAGCCGTCGTCGACGAACGCACACCCGACCGAGGGCATGCCGAGGTCGTAGCGGCGGTAGGCGGCGTCGGACACGACGTGGCAGTCCCGTCCGGAGAAGAGGTAGACGTTGCGCTGGTCGGCGAGCGCGGCGTCGACGTGGTCGAGGACGACACCGAGATTGGCCAGCCGCGGCTCTTCCCTCAGCGAGGCGAGGTTCTTCGGGTAGCCGTTGTCGACAGTGGTGTAGGCGTGTCCGGTGTAGCGCACGAACTGGTCGCCGGAGAACAGGTAGGTGCGAGGCTCGGGGGAGTCGAGGGCCAGCGCCGCGTCCACCTTCCCGGTGCGGGCGATGTTGTTGACGACGTTGCCCCAGAAGGTCGCGATCGGGGCCGGGTAGCGGTCGTCGACCCGGGTCAGGTCGGCGGTCGAGTAGCGGACGTACTGCCCGCGGTCGAACACGTAGGTCTTGCCGTCACTGCCGACGAAGGCGGCGTCCACGTGTTGGAAGGGGAGGAGACTGTCCCAGCTCGCGGACAGCGTCCTGACCTCGGACCACCAGCGGTGCAGGCTGTCGAAGACGACGAACTGGTTGCCGGAGAACAGGTAGGTGAGCTTGTCCCGGCCGGTGAACACGGCGTCGACGGTGGCGAACTCTGGCACCAGCTCCACGGGCAGGTTCCACCAGTTGTCCGGCAGCGGCTTCGGGAAGCCGGCGTCCGGGGTCGCGTAGTCCCTGGTCGAGTACTGGACGTAGTTCGCGGCCTCGCCGGCCGTGCCGAACAGGTAGGTGCGGCCGTCGAGGACGAACGCGGCGGTGACGTGGTCGAGCCCGCCCCAGTCGCCCGCCGTCCTTCTCGGGTAGCCGACGTCGACCACGGCGTAGTCGGCGCCCGAGTACCGGATGTACCGGTCGCCGCTGAACAGGTAGGTCTTCCCGTCGAGGCCGACGAACGCGGCGTCGACGGTGCCGCTGGGCAGCACCGGGCCGAGCACGCCCCAGCGCTGGTTGGTCGGCTCGACGGTCCTCGGCCCGTCGGTGAGCGCGACCGTCCGGCCGTCCTTGAACAGGTGGACCACGTCGGCGCCGTCGACCAGCGCGGCGTCGACGGCGTTCTCGAACTCGGGCGGCACGTCGCCGAGCAGGGCCTCGATCCGTTGCGGTGAGCCGTCGTCGACCCGTACGCCGCTGTTCTCGATGCCGTCGGTGTAGCCGACCACCTGGGGACCGCTGAACAGGAACTGGGTGGTGCCCACGGTGTAGCCGGCGTCGATGCGCTCGGCCTGGTCGAAGCTGTTGCGGACCCGGCCCCAGACGTCCGCGAGCGGCTGCTCGTCGCCACCTACCGCGAGGCAGCGGTCGTCCTTGAACAGGTGGACGGTGCCGTCGAGGCCCTGGAACGACGCGTCGAGCGCGAACCGGAAGTGCGCGGCGAGCCGGACGTGCGGGCCTTCGTCCTCGCGCCACTCGCCGAGCGTGCGCGGGTAGCCCTCGTCGACGTAGGTGTAGTCCGCGGTGGAGTACCGGACGTACTGGTCGCCGCAGAACAGGTAGGCGCGACCCGCGTCGTCGACGAAGGCGGTGTCGATCCGCGCCGGGTCGGTGAAGTTGTTCCTGATCCGGCCCCAGAGCTGCTCGCTGCGGGTCCAGTAGGTGGTGCCGAGGGCCTTGGTGAACGCGTGGGAGTACTTGTCGCGGTCCCGGCCGACGAGCCAGCGGGTGCCGGCGGCGTCGGTGAACGCGGCGTCCACGATGGACAGTCCGGCGAACCTGGGGGAGAGGTCGGTCAGCGGTCGGGGATCGGTGTTCTCCAGCGCGTAGGACCGCGCGGCGTAGGCCCAGTAGCCCCGCTCGGTGAACAGGTAGACCTTGCCGTCGGCGTCCTCGAGCAGGGCGTCGAACCGGTCGACGCCGGGCGGGAGCGCGAGCGGTTCCGGGAACTTGCCGACCAGGTCCTGGTCCTGGAACAGAACGGTGACCTCGGCGGGGTCGAGGGCGAACTTGGCCGCGAACAGGGCGAAGCGGCGGATGCGCCGGTAGGCCACCCGGAAGTGCGCGTCGGTCACGTCGCCGGCCGTGGCCAGCACCGGCGCGACGAGGACGTCGAGCGCGTCCGGTCCGTCGCCGGCGACCGCGCGGCAGATGGCGTCCATGGCCTCGACACCGAAGGCGTCCCGCAGGACCGTGACCAGCGTGGCGAGCTGCTCCTGCGCCACCCCGGCCAGCGTGTCGACGACCTCCGCGACGCCGGCCGACAGCTCGGCGGCGACGTTGTACAGCAGGAAGAAGACGTCGGCGCTGTAGTCCTCGAACCCTTCGAGCGAGAACGTGAGCGCGTTGTTGACGTTGGTGAAGAAGGAGAGCCGGTCCTCGGGGATGGTCAGCTCGGGAGTGAGGTGGCCTTCCGCGATGAGCAGGCCGACCAGCTCGGCGCTCTCGTCGAGGGTGAACTCGAGGTCGGTGAGCGCGGTGAAGTCGAGCTGGTAGGCCTGCTGTTCGGTGAGAATCGCCGCGAGCTGCTGGAAGACCGTGGCGGTCTCGCTCTCGGTGAGCTCGTCGGCCAGCCACAGGTCCGGGCTCGGCTCGAGCAGCTCGGGTCGCAGCTCCTCGGGCACGTGCCCGTCGACGAGGTAGCCGTTGCCGAGCAGTTCGACGACGTAGCCGGCCATGGCGTCGTCGGCGATGTCCTGGAAGTCCGCCGGTCCGAACGTGGTGAACTCGGCGCGGGAGGTCTCTAGGTGCGCGCGCATGGCCGCCAGGACGTCGCGGCGGTACGGGTAGAACTCGACGGCGAGCCCGAAGCCGGTGAGGTCGAGCGTGTCGAGGGCGACCGGGGCGACGTAGCGGTTGTCGGCGTCGAGGTAACCGTTGAAGCGCAGGGAGACCAGCAGGTCGGTGCGCTGCGCCTCGGTGAGACCGAGCCCGGCGAAGATCTCGGGGTCCAGGGCGAGCCGCTGCTCGGTGTACCGCGTGACCCGCTCCCGCAGGCGCGCGAACACGGTGTCCTCGACGACGGACAGGTCGAGGCTGACGGAGAAGGCCTCGAGGTTGTCCGGGTTGGTGAAGAAGTCGGGGTCGAAGACGTTGCCGTCGTTGTCGAGGTAGCCGTGGAAGACCAGGTTGTCGTACAGCTCGGCGAGCTCGGTGTCGGACAGCTCGGCGACCTCGGCCAGGTCCGACTGGTAGAAGGAGGCGGGCGGGTTCTCGCAGAGGGCGCTGATGGCCCAGAAGACCCCGTCGCGCAGGTCGTCGAAGTCGGTCGTGAGGCCCAGCTCCGGGTCGGCCAGCAGTTCTTCCACAAGCCGGCCGTCGCTGTCGAGATAGCCGTGCACGACGAGGTTGGCGAAGATCTTCGCGGTCAGCCCCTCGTCGAGCCCGAGCCCGCGGAAGTCCTGTGCGGTGACGGCGGAGAGCTCGACGAGGCCCTGGTAGGCCGCCTTCGCGGCGACGTCGCGGTCGACCCGCAGCAGCCGGGCGTCGCGCTGGGAGACGACCCCGTCGGTGCGGGCGGCGAGCACGCGGTGGAGCACGGCGGCGGCCCGCGGGGAGAACCGGTCGGAGGCGAGCCAGTCGGGTTGGAAGGCGACGTTGCCGAACTGCTGGCGGAGCTGGTCTTCGAGCTCGCGCTGCTCCTCGATGTCCTCCTCGGTCGGCGCGACGGCCGGGCCGCCGAGGATGCGGACGAGCTCGGCGCCGTCGAGGCCGGCGGCCTGGAGCCAGCCCACGGTGGTCAGCAGCACCTGCATGAGCCAGAGGCCGGCGGTCGGCGCGCCGCCGGCCAGGACGCGGTAGTAGTCCGTGCTCGGCGCGGCGTCGGCGGGCACGGTGTCGATCGGCACCGGGAACCGCGGCATCGAGGGGTCGCTCTCGAGCGCGTCGAGGAGGTGGAAGAGCTCCTCGACGGAGAGGTTGAGCACGGAGGTGAGACACCCGATCCGGTGCAGCAGCGAGAGATCAGCGAGCCCGAGCTCGAACTGTCGTGGCGTGGGCCGGCTTCGGTACCGCGTGACGATCGTGACGAGGTCGGCCTCGGTCAACGGCAGGACGGTCGCCAGCCAGCGCCGGAGGGGCTTGTTCGCCTCGGCGAGGATGTCCCCGGTGGCGGTGGGCAGCGTGCCGAAGACGCGGCTGAACAGGCTGGCGGCCCGGTCCTCGTCGCCGAGCCCGACCGTGTTCAGGTGCGCGACGAGGCTGCACACGACGTCGACGGGAAGGTCGAACCCGCGCCGCAGCACGGTGACCGCGGCGACGATCCGCAGCGCGGTGGCGTCGAGCTCGTTGCCGCAGCAGGTGCGCAGGACCAGGTCGAGGTCGCTGAGCGACATGCCGGTCTTGCGGGCCAGGCGCACGAACCGGGTGACCCGGTCGAACCACTCCTCGGGGATGGCGCCGTCGCCGCCGGCCCAGAGCAGCCGCTGCTCCTGGTCGTCGAGGGTGACGCAGGGGCCGTCCTGATGGATGAAGAAGGCGGCGGCGTCGGCGCGCTGGGCGGGGCCGAGGTTCTGGTAGAGCAGCTCCCGCACTTCGGTGGCGCTCAACGTGGTGGCCTGCCGAAACCGCTCCACGTCGGCCAACTGGGCGAACCGCGCCGGCGCGCCGCCGACCACCTCGGTGATCGCGAGCACGTCGTCGGCCGCCAACCCGAGGTACTCCCGGGCGACGACGTCGGCGTCCGCCAGAACGGCGAACCGCCGGTAGAGCTCGTCCGGCGAGACCTCGAAGCGGCGCAGGTAGGCCTTGAACCGCTCGGCGCGCAGGGAGAAGGGCAGGTTCACGGGCAGGCGCAGCGTGCGCAACGTGGTGTCGGCGTCCTTTCCGACCCGCCGGGCGAGCACCTCGTTGACGATGTCCAGGTAGGGCACCTCGGTGTAGCTGTTCGCCCAGTCCAGCGGAACGCCCGCGAGATCCGGCCGTCGCTCGCGAAGTGGAGAGACCGCGAAGTTGTCGTCGACCAGCTCCAGCAGATCGGCGAGGTAGGCGGCGGGCGAGTAAACCGACCGTCCGTCATCGCCATTCATTGGTGAGAAATCACCGAACAGTTCCTGATAGCTGGGAAGAAATGCGGACAGAGGTAGGCCATTGGACATGGTCACCATTCACCTCACGGTGGTGAGAAAAACTACCGGTCGCCGCGTTGATTCTGTTCTAGCGCAAGGCAAAACACCAGCGTAAAGTTGCAAGGTCCGCCAGCCCATAAGCGCGCATTCGTGGTTTCATGATTGATTTACTCGTGCACAATAATTGGTGCGAGACGTAACGTAGAACACGGTCCGTGCGACTTGGCGCCGCGACCGGGGCCGGTCAGAATTGGCGAATGGCCGCAATTGCGCTAACCCGAACGCGAGCGGCGGCGCTGCGCGCCGAGCGATTGACCTACGCCGAGGTCGGCGCCACGGCCGGCGACCTGCCGCGAGGCTACCGCGTCATCGACCGCACGGTCCGGTTGCCCGCCGTCGACTTCGAGGCGGCGGCTTACGACCTGTTCCGTTGGCGGGTGCAGGAGCGTGCGGGCCTTCGAGTGGCCGCGTCGGACGCCCGGGTCGTGCCCGACGCGGTCGTCGAGCTGCGCATCGGCCTCGGTCCGGTGTCGGTGCGGGCGCCGTGCCGGGTCGTGTACGTGGTCGACGAGCCTCACCGCCGGGGCTTCGCCTACGGCACGCTGCCCGGCCACGCCGAGAGCGGGGAGGAGGCGTTCGTGTTGGAGCGACAGGAAGATGGCACCACGACCTTCACGATCACCGCCTTCTCCCGGCCCGCCAGTCTCCTCACCAGGTGTGCCGGCCCGTTCGGCAGAGGCGTCCAGGACCTCGTCACCTCGCGCTACCTTCGAGCCTTCGGCCGGTGAAATAGACTGCGGGGACGAAACGTCCTGGTGAGGTGGCCATCATCGGTTGTGTCGGCCGGCGGGTGTGGCGGCGATGTGTCTGCGTCGTCGCCGCTGTCCTGGCGCTGGCCGCCTGCACGGTCGAGGGGGAGCCGTCGCGCCTGCCGCTGGTCGAGCATCCCCGGGTGGACGTGCCGTCGAGAGGGGACGAGCGCGCGGTGGTGGCCGCGCTCCGGCTGATCGACGCGTGTGCGTTGCTCGACGCCCGCGCCGCCGGTTTCCCGGCCGGCTCGCGTCCGGTGGCACTGGGTCCGCACCGGTGCGAGCTGGCGGCGCCGGACGGCGCCCGGGTGTCGGTTCGGCTCGGCATCTGGTTTCCCGCCCGGGACCGGCTCGGCGACTTCTACCCGCGAACCCTCGGCGGAGCCAAGGCTTATGTAGAGCGCTGGGGCAACGACCCGCGGTCGATGTGCTTCCTGCACCTGCCGGTGAGCCGGTCGTTGTCGGTGCGGTTCATCGCGCTCGCGGGTGCGACGCCGACGACCCGTGACCTGTGCGCGGTCGCCGCGGCGTCGGCGAGCGAGGCGGCGCTTCGGCTGGCCCGACCCGAAACCCTGCGGCCAGGCGCGTCTGCGCCGATGGCGAGCTGGGATCCCTGCGCGGCGCTGGGCGCGGCCCTCGACGACCCGTACGGCTACCACCTCGACCACGAGAGCATGGGCGACTACGGCATCGACGGTTGTTTCGCCGACCCGGTGCGACCGCCGACCGGTGAGGCGATCCGGCTCCGGTTCGCCTATGGCCGCGTGCAGACCGGCGGCGTGCCGAAGCGGATCGCGGGCCGGCCGACCATGGTCAGCGACGCACCCGAGGTGTGCACGGTCCGGTGGAGCAACGGCCCGGCCGGTCCCGAGGCCGAGCAGCTGCTGGAACTGTCCGCACCGGACTGTCCACGGGCGGAGCAGCTCATGACGGCCGTGCTGCGGGCACCGACGACGGGATCGCCGGTGGTCCCGCGGCACGGGCTGCTCTACCGTCCGGACGAGCCAGACCTCCCGGTCGCCGGCGCCTGCGGCTACTACGCGGCCGACCCGGCGCGCTGCCAGCCGTACGCCGCGATGGCCGTGCCCGGCCAGAAGGCCGACCTGGTCCGTGCCGCGACCGTCGACGCCCACGTCAACTGCGCGTTCGCGGTCGATGCCGTCCGCCAGCGCGCCGGCGGCACGCTCCGCCCGGTGGTCGACGACGCGGTCGGCTGCGTGTTCGTCGAGCCCACCCGTACGGCCCGGGTCACGGTCCGGCTCGCCCCGGGACGGGTACGAGCTGAACCGACCGCGACGCGGACGACCATGGCCGGCCTGCCCGTTCGCGTGGTCGAGTCGGTGGAGTCGCCGTGGCACGTGCGCCGCCTCGACGTGGCCCTGCCCTACGGCGGCACCCTGTCGGTGACGGCACACGCGTCGGCGAGGACCGGCTCCACAAGAGACGCTCCGATCGACCCGGCACAGTTCGACGTCGCCGACGCCGTGGCCGAGCAGATCACGACGACCCACCTGAGCTGATCAGGCCTCCGGCGTGACGACGGGACGTTCGTCGTCCCGCCAGGCTTTGAGGCCGCCGTCCAGGTGCGCCACGTCCTTGTAGCCGAGGGTCGCGAGGGCGACGGTGGCGAGCGCGGAGCGGCCGACGACTTTTCGCAGCCGAACGACCGCGCAGCGTCAGCGGATCAGAGGGTGGCGAGGCGCAGGACCAGCGCGGCGACGGCGAGAACCTCGTAGCCGATGGGCCGGGTCAGGTTCGCGAGGTCGCGGGCGCGGACGTGGAACGCGACGGCGCCGAGGAAGTAGCACACCAACCCGACGGCCGCGGCGACGCCGAGCGGTGCCCACCACAGGCCGACCACGAGCCCGGCGGCACCCGCGAGGAGGACGGCCGCGAGGTAGTTGAGCTTGTCCTCCGGCACGCCGACGCGAACGTAACCGCGCACGACCGACTCACGGTGGGAGAGTTTCAGCGCGGCCGACACGACGAGCAGGGCGGCGAGCAGACCGGAGACGATCAGGGTCGCGATGAACACCGTCTCAATCTAAACATATGTACAGTTTCACGCAAGGCATCTCTAGGAGGCACCCGTGAGCCCGCAGCGGAGCAACCGCGCGCAGCTGATCGAAGGCACGTTGCGCTGCCTGGAAAGCCTGCCGCCGGAGCGAATCACAGCGCGGGCGATCGCGGAGGCGTCCGGCGCGAACATCGCGTCGATCACCTACCACTTCGGCTCCAAGGACACTCTGGTGACGGAGGCGGCGATCGAGGGCCTGGACCGCTGGCTCGTCGAGATCGACGCCCGCCTGGGTGAGGTGGCGGGCCAGTCGCCCGCGGCGCGGCTTCGGTCCGCCGTCGGCGTTCTCGAGCCAAGCCGGCACACCGGGTTGGCCCGGAACTACCTGGCCGCATTGCCGAAGGCCCAGCACGACGACCGTCTGCGGGCCCTGCTCGCCGACGGCTTCCGCCGGGCGCGGCCCAACGTCGCGGGCGTGCTGGGCCTGGGCGCCGACCAGCCCGGCCACGACGCCGCCGGCCTGGTGCTCGGCCTGTTCCACGGCATGCTGCTGCAGGTACTGCTCGACGAGTCCCTGTCCATCGACGGCGACCGGTTCGCCGAGGCGTTGGAGCGCCTGTTCGGTGCGCTCGACGAGCGGGATGCGTGATGGGCTGGCCGGAGACCCTGAGTACCGGCCGCCGTTGCCTACCGCGAGGACGCCTCGCGCGTCAGCTCGTCCCATACCGGGTCGGTTCGGAACGGTGGTAGAGGCAGCTCGCCGCCCAGCGCGGTGAAGCCTCGTTGCCACCACGCCACACTGCGCACCGGCCGCAAGCCGACCCGCGCGGCCGCGACGATGCAGCACCGCACCGCCAGGAGGGTGGCCGCCGCACTGTCCACATTTATCGGTCCTGGTCGTTCGCAGTTCCGCGCGGTCGTCTCGGCGTCGCGCTCCATCTCCGTGTAGGCGACGAGCTCCGGCGCGTTGGTGATCCGGTACGCCATCGTGGAGTCCAGCACAGCCCCGGTGTCCACCGGCTCGAAGACCACGTCGCCCGGCGCGATGATCAGCGGCGCGTCGTTCAGCACGAACTGCACGGCGGGATCCCCGTTCGGGGCCTGGATGCGCCGGCACCCGGTCACCGCGGCGGGGTCGATGTGCACCGCGTCCTCGATGGCGGGGACGTACACGCTGACCTGGCCGGCCGCCACCGCGACCTGAACCCCCGGCATCTCTTCCAACGCCTGGCTGACCTCGACGACATCCATCGTTCGCCCCCCATCGACTGCTGCGGCCATCCTCGCGCAGACGCCGCGCCGATGGGGGTCGATTCAACCGTCAGGCGCTGAGGCGGGCCGCGGAGATGGCTTCGCGCCGGGTGTCGAACACCGTCGTACCGTAGAGCGCGCGGGCGACCAGACCGCCCGGCTCGGCGACGATCACCACGCGGATGCCGTGCCGTTCGACGTGCCGGCGTGCGCCGCGGACCGCACGCAGCCCGCCGTGGGTCAGGAGAGCGACCTCGGTGAGGTCGAGGATGACGGCTTCGGTCGCCGGTCGGGCATGCAGCGACTCGTCCACGAAGTCCGCGAACGCGGGACTGGTCTCGGTGTCGAGGGTGCCGGCCGGCGCGATCACGAGCACCGGGTGCGGCACTCGGGAACGCGTCACCGCCAGCACCGACCTGGCTGGCCGGGGAGCGAGAACGCTTGTCATGGGTGCCATCCGCAGGGTGAGTCGGTCGCTTGGCCGTGATTACCCCAGCGCCCCGACGAGAAACGCGTCGCGCGGCGGCCAGACGCCGTCAGGCGGTGACCGGACTGGACGAGGCCGGCTCCGGCCGGGTGCCGAGCTTCTCGGTCGGCACCCGGTAGGTCTCCCGCGCCGAGGCGACCGCCAGCACGTTCACCAGGCACAGCGCCGCGACGAGAATCGCGACGGGGAGCCAGTTCGTGCCGTCCTCGCCGTCGAGGGCGGCGGCGATCGTGGGGGAGAAGCCGGCGATCGCGAAGCCGAGCTGCGTGCCGATCGCCATGCCGGACAACCGCACCCGCGCGGTGAACATCTCCCCGTAGAACGACGGCCAGATCCCGTTGGTCGCGCTGTAGACCACACCGAACATCACGATGCCGACGAGGAAGATCATCGGGTAGTTGCCCGCCGAGATCGCGCCGAGGTAGGCGAACATCAGCGCGGCGCTGCCGAGCGAGCCGGCGATGAAGATCGGCTTGCGGCCGATCCGATCGGACAAGGTGGCCCACAGCGGCAGCGCGGCGAGCGCGACGACGTTGGCCAGCACCCCGACCCACAACATCGGCGTGCGCTCGAGGCCGACCGTGTTGACCCCGTAGCTCAGCGCGTAGACGGTGAAGATCGTGCTCACCGACGCGATCACCGCGGCCAGCACGACACGCAGCACGTCGCGCCAGTGGTCGCGGAACAGGTCCACGACGGGCATCCGGGCCACAGCGTCGGTCGCGACCTGACGCTCGAACACCGGCGTCTCCGCCAACCGCCGCCGGATCACGTAGCCGACGACGACCACGAGCGCGCTCGCCCAGAACGGCACCCGCCAGCCCCACGACAGCAGCGCGTCCTCTGGCATGGCCGCGACCGGCAGGAACGCCGCCGTGGCAAGGATCTGCCCGGCCTGGGTGCCGCTGAGGGTGAAGCTCGTGTAGTACGCGCGCCGGTGCGGCGGCGCGTGTTCGAGCGTCATCGAGTTCGCGCCCGCCTGCTCGCCCGCCGCGGACAGGCCCTGCAGCAGGCGCAGCGCCACGAGCAGCACCGGGGCCAGCACGCCGACCTGGTCGTAGGTGGGCAGGCAGCCGACGAGGAACGTCGCGACGCCCATCAGCAGCAGGGTGAAGACCAGGACCTTCTTGCGACCGAACCGGTCGCCGACATGGCCGAGGATGAACGCGCCGACCGGGCGTGCCGCGTAGCCGACACCGAACGTGGCCACCGCGAGCAGGGTGCCGGTGGCCGGGTCGGAGTCGGGAAAGAAGACCTTGCTGAACACCAGCGCGGCGGCGGTGCCGTAGATGAAGAAGTCGTAGTACTCGAGCGCACTGCCGATCCACGCCGCGACCGCGGCCTGCCGGGGCTTTCCAGGGGCAGTCGGGGAGTCGGTGGGGGACGCGGGCGGTTCGGTGCTCACGGTGGCTCCTCTGTCGTGCGTCGTCGCGGACCAGGAGTACGTACGAACTGGATAGTTAATACGAGTGGCGACCGTGACTTGTCAAGGGGCGGGGGAGGGTCAGCGCGCGGTCAGGTGGTCGACGATCAGGTCGCCGAGCAGCTTGCGTTGCTGGTCGCGGTGCTCGGGATCGAGCAAGTCCCGCTTGAAGATCGCGCCCCAGGTGTGCTGGTTCGCGATGCGGAAGACGCAGTAGGAGCTGATCACCAGGTGGATGTCGAGCGGGTCCACGCCCTCGCGGAACACGCCGGCCGCGGCGCCGCGGCCGAGGATCCGGGCGAGCACGTCCAGGGCCGGGTTGGCGAGTCCGGACAGGACGGTCGAGCGGGAGATGTGCTTGGCGCGGTGGATGTTCTCGATGCTGACGAGCCGGATGAAGTCCGGGTGCGACTCGTGGTGGTCGAAGGTCAGCTCGGCGAGCTGCCGGATGGCGTCGACCGGGTCGAGGTGCTCGACGTCGAGCTGCTGCTCCATGGCTCGGATGCCGGCGTAGGCGTGCTCGAGCACCTCGATGTAGAGCTGCTCCTTGTTGCCGAAGTAGTAGTAGATCATCCGCTTGGTGGTGCTCATCTTCGCGGCGATCTCGTCCACCCGGGCGCCGGCGTAGCCCTTGTCGGCGAACTCGCGGGTCGCGACCTGGATGATCTCGGCGCGGGTTCGTTCGGCGTCGCGGAGACGGTCTGGACGGTCGGGCTGTGCCACCGGACCAATGTAGCGCCCGGCTAAGTAACTATCTGGTACGTTCATTGTTGTGGACGGCTATCTCGTGGGCCTCGTCGGCACGGGCATCGGACCCTCGTTGAGCCCAGCGCTGCACGAGCGCGAGGCGGACCTGCTGGGGCTGCGTTACCTCTACCGAAGGCTGGACCTCGACGAGCTCGGGCTGCCCGCGGACGCGGTCGGCGACGTGCTCGCCGCCGCCCGGCTCGCCGGCTACGACGGGCTCAACGTCACGCATCCGTGCAAGCAGCGCGTGCTGGACCACCTCGACGAGCTCGAGCCGACGGCCGCCGCGCTCGGTGCGGTGAACACCGTGGTGTTCCGCGACGGCAAGGCGATCGGCCACAACACCGACACGACGGGCTTCGCGCGCGCCGTCGAGCTCGGGCTGCCGGACGTGCGGCTCGACCGGGTCGTGCTAGTCGGTGCGGGTGGCGCCGGCGCGGCGTGCGCGCACGCGCTGCTCACCCTGGGCGCCGGCCGGGTCGAGGTGTTCGACCTCCAGCCCGCGCGGGCGGAGTCCCTCGTCGCCGCGCTCACGACGCGCTTCGGGCGTGGCAGGGCGGTCGCGGGACACGCGCTCCCGACCGCCCTGTCCTCAGTGGACGGTCTGGTACACGCGACGCCGACCGGCATGGACACCCATCCCGGCCTGCCCGTGCCGGCCGAGCTGCTCGACGAGCGGCTGTGGGTGGCCGACGTGGTCTACCGCCCGCTCAACACGGCGCTCGTGGAGAGTGCCCGCGCCCGCGGCTGCCGAGTGCTCGACGGCGGGCGGATGGCCGTCTTCCAGGCCGCCGACGCGTTCCGCCTGTTCACCGGCCACACCCCCGACGCGGACCGGATGCTGCGCCATCTCGACACGCTGGAGGCACCGTGCACGACGTGGTGAGCCCGCGGCTCGGCATCGCGACCGTGTGTCTGTCCGGCACGCTCGACGACAAGCTCGCCGCGGTCGCCGAGGCCGGCTTCGACGGCGTGGAGATCTTCGAGAACGACCTCGTCGTCTCGCCGTGGTCGCCCAAGCAGATCCGCGACCGCTGCGCCGAGCTCGGCCTCTCGATCGATCTATACCAGCCGTTCCGCGACTTCGAGGCGGTGCCGCCGGACGTCCTCGCGGCGAACCTGCGGCGCGCGGAGCACAAGTTCGACGTGATGGAGCAGCTCGGCGTGGACACCATGCTGGTCTGCTCGTCGGTCTCGGCGGACGCGGTGGACGACGACGACCTCGCCGCCGAGCAGCTGCACCTGCTGGCCTCCCGCGCCGCCGACCGGGGGCTGCGGATCGCCTATGAGGCGCTCGCCTGGGGCCGGTTCGTCGACACCTACGACCATTCCTGGCGGATCGTGCGGCGCGCCGCACACCCCGCGCTCGGGTTGTGCCTGGACAGCTTCCACGTCCTGTCCAGAGGCAGCGACCCGGCCGGCATCCGCGTCATCCCGGGCGAGAAGCTGTTCTTCCTGCAGCTGGCCGACGCGCCGCGGCTGCGGATGGATGTGCTGCAGTGGAGTCGCCACCACCGGCTGTTCCCGGGCCAGGGTGGGTTCGACCTCGTCCGGTTCGTCGACCACGTGCTCGCCACCGGGTATGCCGGGCCGTTGTCGCTCGAGGTGTTCAACGACGTGTTCCGCCAAGCCGACCCGCACCACACGGCCGTCGATGCGATGCGCTCGCTGCTGGTACTTCGGGAGCGGCTCGCGGCGGACGGGTCGCCCGCGGTTCGGGAGCGCGTGCGGGTCCCCGGGCTGCCGCCGGCGCCGAGGATGTCCGGCTACACGCATGTCGAGGTGGCGACGTCCGGGGCGGCGGAGGTGGCGGAAACGTTGCGCGCCATGGGGTTTCGCCGGCACGGCGACGCCTGGGCGCAGGGCCGCGCCAGCATCCTGTTGCCCGAAACCGACGACGCCACCGCCCGGATCGCGGCGTTCGGTGTGGACAGTGCCGACCCGGCGGTCGCGGCTCGGCGGGCGGCGCGGCTGCTCGCCTCCACCCGGGCCGACGGCGCGATCGAGGCGCCCGACGGAACCGCGATCGCCTTCGGCTCGTCGGCCGCAGTCGAGCCGGGGCTGCTGACCGACATCGACCACGTGTCGCTCACCGCGCCGTTCGACGACGTCGACCAGACCGCGCTGTTCTACCGGAGCGTGCTGGGGCTGGAGGCCGAGCCGGCCGCCGAGTTCGCCGCACCGTTCGGCCTGGTCCGCAGCCTCTCCGCACGCGACCCCGCGGGCCGCGTCCGCATCGCGCACAGCGTGGCCACGTTGCGCCGCGGCGAGTGGGCGCCCGCGGTGCCCGATCCGCAACACATCGCCTTCACCACCGACGACGCGATCGAGGCCGCGAGCGTCATGCGCGCGACCGGTGCGCCGCTGCTCGACATCCCGGCCAACTACTACGACGACCTCGACGCCCGGCTGGCCCCGCCACACCTGGCACGGCTGCGCGAGACCTCCGTGCTCTACGACCGCGACGAGCACGGCGAGCTACTGCACTTCTACACCCACATCCTCGGCGGCCGGGTGTTCTTCGAGGTGGTGCAACGCATCGGCGGCTACGCCGGGTACGGCGTGAACAACTCGCCCGTGCGCATGGCCGCCCACCGCCAGCTACGAGTGCGGGCCGGTCACTCGAACAGTGCTTCGAGCCCGTAGTTCTCGAAGAACAGGTCGAGGCGGTCGAGGATGCGGCGGTAGGCGGCCGTCGCCGCGGCATCGATCTCGATGTACTCGCGCTGATGCTGTTCGGCGTCGATGGCGAGGCGCATCAGGGCCTCGACGTCCGCGTCGGCGGGGGCCATCAGCACCCGGTCGACGATGCCGCCGTCCTCGGCGGTGACCCGTCGCAGCGTGTCGAGGTCGGCGTCGAGCTGTTCGCTTCGGCGCAGCGCGACGAGCTGGGGCATCAGCTCGGCCACGTTGCAGGCGAGCCACGAGGGCACCTGCTCGGCGCGCTCGGCGACGGCGTCGGCCAGGCGCGTCGCGGCGGGCGACTCGGACTCCAGGCCCTCCAGGTACTCACACGCCGCCACGCACGGGGTGAGCAGCCACCCGGTGGTGTCGACTTCGGGCAGGCGTGCGGGGTCGATCGCCGGCCAGGTCTGCCACACCCCGGTGTCGTAGGACTCGTTGGTATCGGCGAGGCTCCGCACCTGGTCGGCCGCCCAGCCGTTCGGGCGTCGGGCGATCAGGCGGCTGCCGCCACCAAGGAGATCGGCCAGCTCGCCAAGGCGGTCGGCCAGCCAGCCGCTGAAGTCGCGTTCGTGGGTCAGTCCCCGCGCGAGGGCGTCGATGGCCGCGCGGTCGTAGTCGGTCGTGGCGCGCGGCGGCACGTGGACCATGAGATCGGGGGCCGAGGGGAGGCCGGAGTCCGGCGATCGGTCGGGCTCGAGCGCGCTGAACCAGATGCACGACTCCATGAACCACTCGCGAGCCTCCTCCAGCGGCGCCGAGGACGTGACCTCCTCGATCCGCCCGGACTCGCCGACGAGGAACACCGCCCGCGTCTCCCGCGGCGCCTCGTCCGTGTCGGTGATCATCTCCAGCGCGTACACGCACCAGCCGCCGTCGAACTGAGCCGCGGTCAGCTCCTGCGTGGGGTAGTCCAGGCCGTGCGACCGGATCCGTTCCACCACCAGGGAAGTTGCCTGCTCCGCGTCCATGTCCACCCTCCCGTTGCCGACGCCCGCCGCGGTCGATCTTGCCAGGCGGTGGCCGGACGGCACATGCTGGCACCATGACCGAGCCGGTGGATGTGCTGGCGCGCCCCGTGGTGTGGCGACGCACCGACGCGCCCGTGTTCGTCTATGCCGCGAGGGTGGACGACGCGTGGTGGGTGTTGCGGCGCAACGGCTTCCCCGACCATCCGCGGTTCACGCTGTTCGTTGCCGGTGTCGTCGCCGGCGATGTCCAGGACCTCCCGACCACGGCGCCGGCGTGGGACCTCGAGGTCGACGCCCGCCCAGCGCTGACCGACGAGCAACGCGACGAGGTCCTGACGACGATGCGCGGGCTCGGTCCGTACGGCAGCGAGGTCGGCCAACCCTGCGACGGCGACTGGTGTCCGTGCGAACGACTCACCGACGAACACATCCGCGCCGGAGTTGGCGGAGGCTCGCAGACCTAATGCTTCGACAACACCGAGGCGGGCAGCCGTGACGCTGGAGGGGCTCGAGATGGCCCACCGCCGCACCGGCGCCGTCGGCCTTGGCGGCACACAGCCGGTCCCGTTCGCCGACGCCGCCGATGTGGTCGGCTGGTTCGGCGCTTTGCAGTCGCAGGACTACCACCCGGCGAAGTGGGCGCTCGCCCAGCGGCTGGGCCCCGGCGTCACCGACGCAGGCCTCGATCGCGCGTTCGACGACGGCGTCATCCTGCGTACGCACGTGTTACGCCCGACGTGGCACTTCGTGGCCCCCGCCGACCTGCGCTGGCTGCTGGAACTGACGGCGCCGCGGGTCCACGCGCTCAACGCCTATGCCTACCGGCGCGGCGAGCTCGACGGTCCGCTGCTGCGCCGCACCACGGACCTGATCGCCGACGCGGTCGCCGACGGGAACCACCTCACTCGCACGGAGATCGCGGCGTTGCTCGCCCGCCACGGCATCACCGCGAAGGGGTTCCGGCTCGGCTACATCCTCATCCATGCCGAACTGGAGCGGGTGATCTGCAGTGGCCCGCTGCGGGGCAAGCAGCACACCTACGCGCTGCTGGTGGAGCGGGTCCCGCGGGCGGCGAGCCTGGAGCGCGAGGCGGCGCTGGCCGAACTGGTCCGCCGGTTCTTCACCAGCCACGGTCCGGCGACGGCGAAGGACCTGGCGTGGTGGTCCAGCCTCACGCGCGCCGACATCGCCACCGGGCTCTCGCTCGCCGGCGACGCCTTGGAGAGCACCGTTGTCGACGGCGTCACCTACTGGTCCGCGCCCGCGAACGCCATCGCGCCGGCCCCGTCGCCATCGGTGCGGCTGCTGCAGGCCTACGACGAGTACATCGTCGGCTACACGCAGAGCAGGTACCTGCTCGACCTCGGCGACCTGGCGGCAGCATCGGGCAAGCCCGCCCTGCCGAACGGCGTCATCGTGGTCGACACACAGGTGGCCGGCCGCTGGAAGCGCACTGTCCGGGCCGACGCGGTCGTGATCGAGGCCGTGCTGCGCCGGCCCTTCGACGCCGCCGAGACCGCCGCGCTGCACGCTGCGGCCGACGAGCTGGGGATGTTCCTGGGCACACGCGCAGTCGTCTCGACGAGCCTGCTGTGAGCCCAGGCCCAGGCGACCACATCGACGCGATGGCGGCGTTCTGCTCGGTGTGGCTGCGGTGGTCGGTGCCGGACAACCAACCAACATCGTCGAGGCACTAGGCGCCCGGACGGTCAGATGGCGTCGCGGTAGATGCCGCGTGCCATCGTGGAGGTCGCGGCCTCGGCGAGGGCTGCGAAGACGGTGCGGTGCGTGGCTCGAATGTCCTCATCGGACGGTGCGGCCAGCACGGCGAGCTCGGCCAGGCGCGCGGCGATGCGGGGCTCGTCCTCGGCCAGTGCCCGCGTGGCTCGGTCGGCCAGCGCCCGCGGGCCGCCGCACAGCTCGGCGAGCACCGTCGCCTCCCGGCTCGCCGGAGGCGGCTTCAACGATGCCGGCGCGCCGTCCCACCAGCCGCCGTAGAGCCGCCAGATGTTGCGCACGATGAACTCCGGCTCGTCGTAGGCCGGGCGCAGGTAAGGCTTCTCGGCCAGGTGCGGCGGCACGGCGACGGTGTGGATGATCTCGTCCAGCCGTGCGCCGCGGTTCATCAGCGCCAGCGTCTGGTCGAGCAGCGACTCCAGGTATTCGGCGGTGGTCGTCAGCGCCTCGCGAACGCGGTCGGCGCCGACGACCGGCGGACCGTGGCTGGGCACCAGGAACTTCGCGTCGAGCTCTGCCATGGCGCGAAGCGCCGCCGCCCACTCGGCCGGGTAGCGCTGGGCCTTCTGCGGGTTGCCGCAGTTGGGGGCGTTCCAGATGAACAGGTCGCCCGGCAGCACCATGTCGAGCTCGGGGACGTGGGCCCAGAGATGGTCGTCGGTCTCGCCGCGGGCATGCCGCAGGGTGAAGGTCAGCCCGCCGAGCTCCACTGTGGACACTTTGCGCACGGTTCGGTCCGGGTACCGGTACTCGCGCGGCCAGCGCAGCTCGGGCAACCCGAACTGACGCCTGTTGATCAGCTCGTTGTACCCACTCGTCCGCACGTACCGGTCGAACCGCCGGGGGACGGCCTCGTGCGCGATCACGACCGGCTTCGGCCCCGGCTCGGCGTCGAAGGGCGCCATGCCGCCGACATGGTCCACGTGGCCGTGCGAGTAGATCGCGTAGCGCACCGGATCCGCGCACCAACGGCGAACCGCCTGGTGCGTAGCGGCCGCGGCGAGCTCGATGCCGGTGTCGAACAACAGCAGGCCCGCACCGGTTCGGAACGCGATGACGTTGGAGAACCCCGCCACCACGGCGACGTCGTCGGTGAGCTCGTGCGCGGTGCCCCAGATGGATCCGTCGACGAGTAGGCCGTCCATGCCGATCTCGCCGCGCCACATCCGTTCCGCGTAGTTCATCAGCATGCGCCACACCTTGGCATACGCGGTCGGCGCAGGACCGCTCAGTCGACCGCTCGCCTCAGCCTGCCGCTCGCTGGACGAGGTCGGCGATGTGTGCCTCGACCTCGGGGGTCACCTCGGTCAGGGCGAAGGCGGTGGCCCACATGGGGCCGTCGTCCAGCTTGGCCGGCTCGTTGAACCCGAGCGTCGCGTAGCGGGTCTTGAACTTCGCCGCGGCCTGGAAGAAACAGACGACCTTGCCGTCCAGCGCCCAGCCGGGCATCCCGTACCAGAGTTTGGGTCTGAGCGTCGGCGCGCTGGCCTTGACGATGGCGTGCACACGCTCGGCCATGACCCGGTCGGAGTCGGACATCTCCGCGATCTTGGCAAGCAGGTCCTGCTCCGCACCCGCCGCCTTGTCCGCGCGTGACGTGCGGCCCGCCTCCTTCTTGAGCTCCTGTGCGTGCTCCTTCATCGCGGCCCGCTCCTCGGCCGTGAATCCCTGGTGCGTGCTGGGCTTGGTGCTGCTCATCGCGGTCCCTCCGCCGGGTGTCGGTCGACGTCTTGACAGCAACGCTAGGCCGACTCGCTGACCAGCGCTTCTCGATTCCTGACCGCTTCTCACCCGTACGAGGGGAGGCTTCGGCCGAGTCTCGCGACGATCATGGGTCCATGGCGGAGCTCAGCGAGTCCCTGGCGGTGAACCCGATGTTCGCGCGGGCCGGGGAGGCGGCCAGCGTGCCGAAGCATCGGCTGCCGGACATGCCGATGGACCCCTCGACGGCGTACCAGATCGTGCACGACCACCTGATGCTCGACGGCAACGCGCGCCTCAACCTCGCCACGTTCGTCACCACGTGGATGGAGCCGCAGGCCGACCTGCTGATGGCGGAGTGCCTCGACAAGAACATGATCGACAAGGACGAGTACCCGCAGACCGCCGAGCTCGAGCGACGCTGCGTGAACATGCTCGCCGGCCTGTGGCACGCGCCGGCCGGGGCTCCGGCCCTGGGCTGCTCGACGATCGGGTCGAGCGAGGCGGCGATGTTCGGCGGTCTCGCGTTGAAACGGCGCTGGCAGCGCCGTCGCCGCGCGACCGGAGCCGACACCGCCCGGCCGAACCTCGTGATGGGCATCAACGTCCAGGTCTGCTGGGACAAGTTCTGCAACTACTTCGAGGTCGAGCCCCGCTTCGTACCGATGGCGGGGGAGCGCTTCCACCTCGACGCCGAGCAGGCGGTGCGGCTGTGCGACGAGAACACGATCGGCGTGGTGGCGATCCTCGGCTCGACCTTCGACGGCAGCTACGAGCCGGTCGCGGAGATCGCCGCCGCCCTCGACGACCTGCAGGCCCGCACCGGGCTGGACATCCCGGTGCACGTCGACGGCGCGTCCGGCGCCATGGTCGCCCCGTTCGTCGACCCGGACCTGGAGTGGGACTTCCGGGTCCCGCGGGTCGCCTCGATCAACACCTCGGGCCACAAGTACGGCCTGGTCTACCCCGGCGTGGGCTGGGTGCTCTGGCGCGACGCCGACGCGCTGCCGGACGAGCTCGTCTTCCGGGTGAACTACCTGGGCGGCGAGCTGGCCACGCTCGCGCTGAACTTCTCCCGCCCCGGCGGGCAGGTCGTCGCGCAGTACTACTCCTTCCTGCGGCTGGGCCGGGAGGGCTACCGGCAGGTCCAGCAGGAATGCCGGAACGTGGCGACCTACACCTCCGCCCGGATCGCCGAGATGGGGCCGTTCCGGCTGCTCACCCGCGGCGACGAGCTGCCGGTGTTCGCGTTCACGCTGAACGACGACGTCACCAACTTCAACGTCTTCGACGTCTCGGCCGGGCTGCGCGAGCGGGGCTGGCAGGTCCCGGCGTACACGTTCCCGGCCGACCGGCAGGATCTCGCCGCCATGCGCGTGGTGATCCGCAACGGGACCGGCCGGGAGATCGCCGACCTGCTCCTCGACGACCTCGACCACCTGCTGCCGCGGCTGGCGCACCAGGCCGCACCGGTGCGGGGCCTCGAGGCGGCGAGCTTCGACCACGCCTCCGCCCACCGCCGCACGTCCTGACTCGCCGGGACGGTGGCTGACGTTGACGGGCGACCAGACGGTTCGCGGTGCCGTCTGATCGCCCGCTCCCCCTGGAGCCAGATGTTGCATTGGCTGTCCGGAAAATAACCCCCGGATCGCCGCCGGCGCCAGGAACGCCGTCGGCACTTCGTCGGTACTATCGACTCGCGTTCCGCGGGGGACCTGGGGCTACCGATATCCGAGGGAGCAGTGGATGTTCGGGGAGGTCGTCCGCGCACAACGCAAGCGGCTCGGCTTGACGCAGGAGGAGCTGGCGACCCGGGCCCAGCTCAGCGTCCGGGGCATCGGCAAGATCGAGAGCGGCGAGATCGCGGCACCCAGGCCGCACACCGTGCGACTTCTCGCCGAGGCGTTCGGCCTGACCGGCCAGGCGCGGGACGAGTTCAGCGCCGCCGCGGGGGAGCAGCCGACCGGACCGCCGTCGCCGGGTCGGCAGCCAACGATTCCCGCGCAGCTTCCCGCCGACGTCCGGGCCTTCACCGGCCGCGGCGCCGAGCTGGCCGAGCTCGACTCGCTCAGCGAACGACCGGACGACACCGGAGTGGCGATAGCCGTGCTCTCCGGCACCGCCGGGATCGGCAAGACCGCGCTCGCCGTGCACTGGGCCCAGCGTGCGCGGCACCGGTTCCCCGACGGCCAGCTGTACGTGAACCTGCGCGGCTTCGACCCGGGCAGCTCGCCGGTCCCGCCGGCCGAGGCGGTGCGCCGGTTCCTCGACGCGTTCGAGGTGCCGCCACGACAGGTGCCGCACGGCTTCGAGGCCCAGGTCGGCCTGTACCGCAGCCTCATGGCCGGCCGGCGGGTCCTGGTCGTGCTCGACAACGCGCGCGACGCCGAACAGGTCCGCCCGCTGCTGCCCGGCGCACCCGGCTGCCTCGCCATCGTCACCAGCCGGAACCGGCTCTCCGGCCTCGTCGCCGAGACCGCCCACCCGGTGACCCTCGACCTGCTGACCACCGCCGAGGCACGCGAGCTGCTGGGCCACCGCCTCGGCCCGGACCGCGTCGCGACCGAACCCGCGGCCGTGGACGAGATCATCGCGGCGTGCGCGCGGCTCCCGCTCGCGCTGGCCGTGGTG
>NZ_JBOHGA010000045.1:0-35436 GCF_050699915.1 Actinophytocola sp. | reverse complement strand
TCAACAGCGGGCACGGCTCTCTCACAAGATCATGGGACATCAACAATCACATGATCAACGAGGCCGTGCCCGTCCCTTGAACTGGGTAATCGACTTTGCCGACCCCCTGCCGGAGAGGGTGGGGGCTACGTTTCTTGCGTTCTGCACGCGCGTGCGCGCGGGGGGTAGTCGCGGCGGCGGAAATCGGTGGCGGGGGCGCGTAAAGTGGTGATCATGCGCGCATGGTTTCGATGGTGAACTGACCTAGCCCCTCGCTTCCCGGCGACGCTCGTGGTGTCGCTGCTGCTCGTCGGGTTCGCCGACGAGACGGTGGCGTTCCTGCCCTACGGCGCCGTCGAGTCGATCCGCGAGGACGTCGGCATCTCCTATCTCCAGGCCGGCTTGCTCCTCGCCGTCTACCCGGGCATCGGCCTGCTCGGCACCCCGCTCGGCGTGCTCGTCGACTACGTCAGCCGGCGCGCGATGGCGGTCATCGGCGGCATCGGCTACGGCGTCGGGCTGTGGCTGTTCGCGGTCGCCGGCAACTTCGCGACGCTCTTCGTCGCCGTCGTGGTCATGGGTCTCATGGGCGACGCACTCGTCCGGGCCGTCGAGGTGGCGCTGGTCGACGTCGCCGGCGACAAGATCGAGCCGGCCCTCGCACGGTCGAACCTCCTGGCCTCCGTCGGTGACCTGGTCGGCCCGCTGCTGCTCGCCGGCGCGCTCGCCACCGGACTCGGCTGGCGCGGCGCCTTCTGGATCGCCGGCGCGATGATGGTCGCCTACGGCGTGCTCCTCGCCACCCAGCCGCTGCCCCGCCCCACCGGCGCCGACGACGAGGAGCGCCGGCCGTGGCGAACCTTCCTCGAGGTCGCCCGCGATCGGCGGGTGCTCGTGGCCGGCCTTCTCGTCGGGCTGCTCGTGGCGTTCGACGAGACCTTCGTCGGCTTCGCGGTGGCGTTCCTGACGACCGACCGCGGCCTGAGCCCGGCCGTCGCCACGCTCGCCGCGGGTGGCGGCATGGCGGGTGGGCTCGCCGCCGCCGCGTGGGCGAGCCGCACGAACCGCCGGCGGATCGGCCTGCGCCCGTGCGCGGTGCTGCTGCTCGCCGGCGTGGTGCTGCTGTTCGTACCGAACGTCGTCGCGGCCGCGGTGGGTACGGCGGCGGTCGGCGCCGCGGCGAACCTCGCGTGGATCATCCTGCAGGCCGCCTACATGACGCTGCGTCCCGGCCAGGCGGGTACGACCTCCGCGGTCGTGGACGCGGTGAGCAACATCGGCGTGCTGACCCCGTTGGCGATCGGTCTGGTCGCCGACCACCACGGCCTCACCGTCGCGATGGTGTCGTACGTACTGCTCGCGCTCGTGTTCGTGGTGTCGACCCGGCGGCGCGGGTCAGCGGATGGTGCGCTGTAGCTCGCCGAGCTTGGCCGCCAGCAGCCGGGGCGTGGCCGGCACCGCGTTGAACGCCCGCTCGCCGCGACCCAGCGTCGGGTAGACGACCCACCGCCCGGAGGCGAGGTCGAGGAAGGTGAGCCACTCGGCTGACCGGCTCCGCACGCCGGCGCGGTCCCGCGCGGCCGCGTACAGCTTGGCGCCGCCGACCCTCGGTTCCTTCAGCAACGCGTCGAGCCGCCGGGCGGCGTCGGAGCGCCCGGACCCGGACGGCCGCATGATCGAACCCGGCTGCCGACCACTCGCCCCGAACTCGGTGGCCAGCACCGAGACGGACTCGCCGCGGCCGGCCGGCGCGCCGGGCAGCCGGTCGACGAGCGTCTCGACCAACCGGTCGGGGTCGGCCACCTCGAACCGCACCCGATCACCGGCCCGCACGACGGCGACCGCCCTCCGCCCGGTCGCGGCCACGAGCAGCGTCTGGTGGTCGTCTCCGCTGGAGGCCCAGCCGTAGTACTCGGTGGCGGCTCGCTGCACGAGCGCGAGCGTGTCGACGAAGTCGTGCAACGCGTCCCGGCCGCCGAGCCCGGCGTCATCGAGCTCGCGCTCCAGCGAGTCGGTGGCCGCAACGGCGAACCGCGGCGAGACATACCGCTCCCCACCGGCGAACACCGCGTGCGGGTCGCCGAGGTTCTCCCGCCGCAGCAGGCTGACAAGCGGCAGCAACGGCAGCTCGACGACGCGTCTGCCGTGCACGATCCCCCCGACCATCGCCTAGTCCTCGTACTCGTCGTCCCCGATGACCTGCGGCGCGGTGAGAACATCCGTACCGAAGATCTCCTCCCCACCCGACTCGATCATGATCTTCGGCTGGTGCTCCTCGTCCTCGTCGCCCTGCCCACGCCCGCCTCCCATCGGCGCAACCGGCATCCCAGCCGCCGCCCCACGCCCGATGCCCCCCGGCACAACCCCTCGCCGAGCGGCAGCCTCCTCAGCGGCGAGCGCTCCGGCGCCAGGACCCGGACCGACGCCGCGCGGACCCGGCCCACCGGTTCCGCCACCTGACCCACCGCCGGCAAGTCCACGCCCGCCGACGCCGCCGGACGAACCGCCACCGCCGAACGGACCTGGAACCAGTCCGCCGGGAAGGAGTCCCCCGGGCGGCGCGGTCCCGCCACTCGGCTGCGCCGCGGCCGCCGGACTCTGCGGGAACCCACCCGGTCCAACGTCACTGGGCGAGATGGGCGCACCGGAAGGAGCCGCACTCGGCGAGGATCCGCCCGACGGCGGCCCGCTCACCGGCACACTGCCCGGCCCTCCCGAGCTACCCGGACCGCCAGTGCCGCCGGGACCGCCGACTGGCGCGCGGTCAACTGCGCCCTCATTCGGGTCTGGTCCGGGGTCACCGCCTCCGGCATCCCCGGCCGACCGCACGGTGATGGACCCGCCGGAATGGCTGATGTTCGGGTACTCCTTCGGCATGTTGGTCTCGTTGTAGAGACTCGCGTTGTCATAGCCCTCGAACACACGGATGTTGTGCTGCGCATCCGCCTGGTAGGCCTTGATCTCGCGGTCGAGGTCGGTCTCGAACGGGATCACGTCGGCGACAGGGTTGTCCGGCGGACGGGGCGGCATCGGCCGTACCTCGTTGTGCGCGTGTTGAAACGAATCACTCTGCCGGTTCAACAGGTCGTGGGCGATGTTCAGCTTGTCGGCACCTTGTGTCGCCGCCTCGGCGAGCGGCCGGGCCGCGCCGAACGCGGCGTCTCCGGCCTCACCCTGCCAGCCCCGCCGGACCTGCTCACCCAGCCTGATTATCAGCTGGGCTCGCTCTTCCTCGTTGGTCCACTCCGCCCGTGTTAGATGGCCCGCCTCCTGCAAGGACGCCAGGCCAGGTCC
Organism: Actinophytocola sp.; assembly: GCF_050699915.1. GTDB lineage: Bacteria > Actinomycetota > Actinomycetes > Mycobacteriales > Pseudonocardiaceae > Actinophytocola. The sequence continues at coordinate 32,163 of NZ_JBOHGA010000045.1, read as the reverse complement.
ACCGGTCACCTTCTCGAATATCTCCTGCGGGCTCATCCCGCTCTTGTCCAGGCTGCCGGCCATCACGAGGCCCCCATCGTCGTCAACGTCATCTCGGCCACCTGCGCGCCGATCTCACACGGATCCTTATGTCGGACGTTCACTCGCGACAGGTTGAGGAACACCGTGACAACCAGCTCGTCGGTAATCCCCACAGCGACGGCGCAATATCCCTCCGACTCACGCGAGTCCGCTATGCCGAACGCCGCCAGCGGGTGCCCGGCGACCGAGTCGAGCGGCTCGAAGAATGCGAACTCGCCCCTATCGCTCGATCTGTACACCGAACTCATGCCCCGTCGATCGTCGCTCAGGAAGTCGATCGCCACGCGCCCGCCGTCGCGGTCGGGTCCTTGCCATTCACAGGCGTTGCCGAAGCTGCCCTCGTAGGGCTCGCCCGGATGGACGATGTTCAGCTCCGTGGCCTGGGCCTGCGTGAGGGCCCGGCACGGGTCTTGCTCGAACTGGCTCGCGTCGAGCGGGTTCGCCACCTTCGGGGCACCGTCCGACGGCAGGTCGTCCGGCTGCTCGACCGAGGACGGCGAGGCGGACGACTCGGTCTCGGTGGGAGTCTCCGGCGCCGGCTCACCGGAGCTCGTCGCCGTGCAGCCGGTGACCAGGGCGGCGCCGATGACCACGACGAGCAGTGCACGCGCGCGCACGTCAGATGCCCGGGCGCGGGCCGGAGTCGACCGGGCCGGAGTCGAGGATGTCCCGCACGTTGCGGTGTTCCACGCCCAGGTACTCGTCGAGCGCGTCCTGGCACCTCTGGGCCTGGCCGACGCAGTAGTCGAAGCTGGTCCGAAGGTGCTCGCGGTAGGCGCTGCCGGACGCGTTCGCCGCGTTGGCCTGACCCTCACTCGCGAACTCGAGCCCAGGGCCGGACACGCTCGTCATCGGCGCCGTCGCGGACACCGAGGTCTGGTAGCTCTCCGCGAGATCCAGCCATCGGGTGACGAGCTGGCGCAGATCGTCCTCGTCGTAGGCGAACGTGCCAGTCGTGATGGTGCCTTCGGTATGGCCTTGGCTGAAGAATCCGCCCAGTTCGGAGCTGATGTGGTCACGGCTGTCCATCGATGGTCCCCCAGTGACTCTCCGGTCGCCCTCGGTTGCTGAGCGTACGCCATGGCCGAACTCCGCGCGGCGGTTCGAGCGGGCCCGAACCGGACATGGTGACCCGTCCGTAACATGCGGATGCTGTCCGCCGCGCGTCCCAAATGGCAGGATTCGCTGAACTCAGACCGCAAGGCTCGAGGGAGTGACGAAGTGTCCCGACGTACCCGACTGTCCGTCCTCACCGCGCTGTGTGCCGCGACCTTGCTCGCGGCCGGCTGTGGGGCGTCCACCGAACGGCCGGAAGGCCAGGACAGCGGTGGGGGTGGCGGCGGCGAGGAGTGCACCCCGGGCGAGGTATCGGAGGCGCCCGTGCCCGACCCACTGGTCGTCGACGCGCCCGCGGACGACGCGCTCGCCAACATGGTGCCCGCCAAGGTCAAGGCGGACGGCAAGATCACCGTCGCCACGGACGCCTCGTACCCGCCCAACGAGTTCACCCTCGAGGGGTCGAACGAGATCCTCGGCATGGACGTCGACCTCGGCAAGGCAATCGGCAAGGTGCTCGGCGTCGAGGTCCAGTTCGTCAACGCCTCCTTCGACGGCATCCTCGCCGGCCTGCAGGCCGGCCGCTACGAGCTCGGGATGTCCTCGTTCACCGACACCAAGGAGCGCGAGCAGACCGTCGACTTCGTCACCTACTTCGAGGCCGGCACGTCGACGATGGTCCGCAAGTGCAACCCGGAGGGCATCAACGCCACCGAGGACCTGTGCGGCAAGACGGTCGGCGCGGAGAACGGCACGACCCAGCTCGACCAGCTCACCAAGCCCGACGTCGAGGGCTCGGTGGTGACGGCGTGCACCGACGCGGGCAAGGATCCGGTGAAGGGCCAGGGCTTCCCCAAGCAGACCGACGTGAACGCCGCGCTCGCGGCCGGCCGCATCGACGCCTACCTCGCCGACACCCCGGTCGTGAACTACTCGGTGAAGACCACCGGCAACGCGTTCGAGAAGGTCGGCGAGGACACCGACGCCGCACCGTACGGCATCGCTGTCCCGAAGAACGCCGCCACGATGAAGGAGGCCGTCCAGGGCGCCGTGCAGCAGCTCATCAGCGACGGCAACTACCAGAAGATCCTGGACAACTGGGGGCTCACCGGCGGCATCGAAGAGTCCAAGATCAACGGCGCGATCTACTGAGCATGACTGACGGTCCTGAACGGACGGCGCAAGCAGAGGCCGACCTCCCGGACGAGGAGCGCATCCCGCCGGAGAAGATCGTCGCGGTGCCGGTCCGCCACCCTGGTCGATGGGTGGCGGCCGGCGTCCTGCTCGTGCTCGCCGCGATGCTCGCCAACAGCCTGCTGACCAACCCGGCCTGGCGCTGGGACGTGGTCTGGCGGTTCATGTTCAACCAGCGCGTCATCAACGGCCTGTTCCTGACCATCGAGCTGACCCTGCTCGCCATGGTCATCGGCATCGTGCTCGGCGTGATCATCGCGGTGATGCGGCTGTCGCCGAACCCGATCGTGTCCACGATCGCCTGGGTTTACGCCTGGTTCTTCCGCGGCACGCCGGTGCTGGTGCAGGTCATCTTCTGGTCGTTCATCGCGATCCTGTACCCGGTGATCTCGCTGGGGATCCCGTTCGGGCCGGAGTTCCTCTTCTTCGACGCGAATCTGCTGATCCCGATCTTCGTGGGCGCCGTGCTCGGGTTCGGGCTGAACGAGGCCGCCTACATGTCCGAGATCGTCCGCGCCGGCATCCTCTCCGTGGACTCCGGGCAGACCGAGGCGGCCGAGGCGCTCGGCATGACCCGGCTGAAGATCCTGCGCCGGATCGTGCTGCCGCAGGCCATGCGGGTGATCATCCCGCCGACCGGCAACGAGACGATCTCGATGCTCAAGACGACCTCGCTCGCGAGCGTCATCGCGGTCGGCGACCTGTTCACCGAGGTCCAGCTGATCTACGGCGGCAACCTGCAGCAGATCCCGCTGCTCGTGGTGGCCAGCATCTGGTACCTGGTGCTGACCTCGCTGCTGTCGGTCGCCCAGTTCTTCATCGAACGCCGCTACTCCCGCGGCGCGGTGCCCTCTCGGCAGGGCGGCGTGTTCGGGTTCGGCCGGCCGAAATCGGGGTCAGCATGACCGACACGGCAAAGACCGACGCGACGACCGACACCCCGATGGTCGAGTCCGCGGGCGTGCACAAGTACTTCGGCCGGCTCGAGGTGCTCAAGGGCATCGACCTGCAGGTCATGCCAGGCGAGGTGATGTGCGTGGTCGGCCCGTCCGGGTCGGGCAAGTCCACGTTCCTGCGCTGCATCAACCACCTGGAGAAGCTCACCGCCGGCAAGCTGTGGGTCGACGGCGAGCTGGTCGGCTACCGGCAGAAGGGCGACAAGCTCTACGAGCTGCGCGACCGCGAGGTCGCGGCCAAGCGGCGCGAGATCGGCATGGTCTTCCAGCGGTTCAACCTGTTCCCGCACATGAACGCGAGCGAGAACATCATGGAGGCGCCGATCCAGGTCCGCGGTGAGTCGAGGTCCTTGGCGCGGGAGCGGGCGATGACGCTGCTCGAGCGCGTCGGCCTCGCGGAGAAGGCGAAGGCCTACCCGCGCGAGCTCTCCGGCGGCCAGCAGCAGCGGGTGGCGATCGCCCGGGCGCTCGCGATGGAACCGAAGCTGATGCTGTTCGACGAGCCGACCTCGGCGCTCGACCCCGAGCTCGTCGGCGAGGTGCTCGCCGTGATGCGCAAGCTTGCCCAAGAGGGCATGACCATGATCGTGGTGACCCACGAGATGGGCTTCGCCCGCGAGGTCGGCGACTCGTTCGTGTTCATGGACGACGGCGTGGTTGTCGAGCACGGGCACCCGCGCGAGGTGCTGGCCAACCCGCAGCACGAGCGGACCAAGTCCTTCCTGGGCAAGGTCCTTTCGTAGGGACCCCTCCCGGATCCGGCGCGGCAGCATGGAACAGCATGCGGCCGCGCCGGAACCGCGCGTGACAAGATCCGTCCCAACCGACGGACCAACTCGTGCATGGGGGCAATGGGATGACCGACGATGACCGGTCCGGCCGCTGGCTGGATCCCTTCGACCCGCAGCCGCCCCCGTGGGCGGCCATGCGCGCCGAGGACATCGTCAGACAGATCTTCGAGTTCGAGCCCGGTGCCGGCGGGCGGATCCGCCGCCGGGTCACCACCCCGCCGGTGCTGCGGTTCACCGACTGCCACATCGTGGGCGTGCTCGACCTGCGGGCGGTGGAGTTCCCGCACCTGCTGGAGTTCGTGCGTTGCCGGTTCGACGCGCCGCCGGACGTGCGGCAGAGCAAGCTCGCCGGCTGCGAGTTCTACGAGTGCTGGTTACCGGGCCTCGAGGCGCACAACCTGTACAGCGACAACGACGTCCGGCTGATCGGCGGCACCCGGGTGCGCGGCCGCCTCGACCTCACCGACGCGGAGATCTCCGGCTCGCTCGAGCTCACCGACACGCGGATGGACCACCCCGGCGGCTACGCGCTGCACGCCGACCGCCTCCAGCTCGACGGCGCGCTGCTCGCGGCGAACATCGAGGTCAACGGGCAGGTGCGGATCCCGGGCCTGCGCACCGGCGGCAACGTCAACTTCGCCGGCGCCGTGCTGCACAACCCGGACGACTTCGCCCTGGACGGCAACGGGCTGCACGTCGGCGGCAACTTCCAGTGCGTGCCAAGCGCCAAGCGCCGGTTCACCTCGACCGGTTGGCTGTTCCTGCCGAGCGCGCGCATCGACAGCGACTTCTCGCTGCGCGGCGCGAAGCTCGTGCCCGCACCCGACGACGCGAGCCGCGACGCCGGCCACGAGCGGTTCTTCGACGCGCGCGCCGCGCTGATCGCGGACCGCTTCCAGGTGTCCGGCAACGTCGACCTCGACCGCGGCTTCGAGTCCACCGGCACGATCCGTCTGGTCAACGCCCGGATCGGCGGCTCGATGCGGCTCACCGGGGCGACGATCGACCTGTCAGGCGGCACCGAGCCGTTCGCCGAGGTGACCGAGCCCGCGCCCGGCCCGTACGCCTACCGGGCGCTGCATCTGGACGGCTCGCAGATCGACGGCGGCATCGACGCCCGCGACGCGAAGATCGCCGGCCAGCTGCGGGTGGTCGACGTGCACGCCCGGGGCAGCGTGATCCTCGACGGCGCCAAGCTGTGCAACCGGAACGGCGACGTCGTCGAGGGCCGGCGGTTCTCCACCGGCGGCAACCTCGACGCACGCGGGGTGACCGTGTTCGGTTCGGTGTTGCTGCCCGAGGCGAACATCGGCGCGAACCTCGACCTGCGCGCGAGCCGGTTCGTCGACCCCGGCCGGTACCGGCGGGACCGCTCGCGCAAGCCGTCGGTGGACCTGCGGTCCGCGCTCGTCGGCCGGGACCTCGTATGCGCGGTCGGGGAGCGGGAGAACCAGGCGTTCTCCGCGCACGGCGAGATACGGATCCGGCGCGCGGAGGTCGGCCGGCAGACGAACTTCCAGGGCGCCGAGGTCGGCTCGGTCCTCAACGGCACGGCGATCAACGCGTTCGGCCTGATCACCCAGGAGCTGCGGCTGGACGTGGCGGTGGCGCCGCGCGGGAAGGTCAACCTGCGGCACGCGCGGTGCGCCTCGCTGCGCGACAACGACACGTTCTGGGACGCCACCGGCCACATCGAGCTCGACGACTTCCGCTACGACGCGCTCGCGGTGCCGATCGAGCTGGACGACGACGCGCAGATCGTCCACCGGCTGCGCCTGCTGCGAAAGGCGATGGGCGGCAGCTACCGGCCGGGCCCGTACGACCAGCTCGCCACGATGCTGCGCGCGAGCGGCAACGAAGAGCACGCGTCGACCGTGCTGATGGCCAAGCAGCGGTGGCGGTACAACGCGCTGGCCGAGGGCTATCGCGTGCTCGGTCCGGCGGTGCGGCTGTGGAGCTGGCTGCAGCGGTACGTGGTCGGCTACGGCTACAAGCCGATGCGGGCGCTGTTGTCGCTGGCGCTGCTGCTGGTGCTGGGCACGGTGTGGTTCGCGACGCAGCCGCCGCCGGACGTGGTGAACTCCGACGACAAGCTGGTGTGGAACCCGTTTCTGTTCACGATCGACCAGCTGGTGCCGATCGTGGACTTCGGGTTCAAGAACCGCTGGCAGGTCACCGGCGCCTCGCAGTGGGTCACCGCGGGCCTGATCGCCGCGGGCTGGATCCTCGCGACGACGGTGGCCGCCGGCCTGACCCGCATGCTGCGCCGGTCGAGCTAGCGTCGGCGGCGTGGCCTTCCACCTGGCGCAGGCCAACCTGTCGCTGCTGCGGCATCCGCCGTCGGCGCCGCGGTCGGCCGAGTACGCGGCGGCGCTGGACCGGGTGAACCACCTGGCCGACCGAGCGCTCGGCTTCGTGTGGCGGCAACGGCTGTCGCTGTCCGAGGACGAGCGGCTGGTGCTGAACCTGTCGGTGTGGCAGGCATACCCGCCGCTGCACGAGTACACCTACCGCACCGCGCACGGCCACTTCGTCCGACGCCGGCACGAGTGGTTCGACCAGGTCCCCCAACCGAGCACGGTCCTGTGGTGGCTCCCGGCGGGCGAGCGCCCGACCGCGGTGGAGGCCATGGCCCGCCTGAGCCACCTTCGAGCACACGGCCCCGTCCCGAAGGCCTTCTCCCTCAGAGTCCGCTTCACCCCCGAAGGCACCCGCGAACGTCGGCGCTGACCCCGTCGGCTCGGTCACGGCCGCCAGATGTCGAAGCCGACGTCGCGCGACCGCTCACTGAACAGTCCGCTCGGGCCGGCATCTCCCAGCAGCTCACGAAGATCGGCCTCGAAGGCCGCGCGCCGGTCGCCGAACAGGTGCGGCGTCGAGCTCGACAGCGAGAAGACCCCGGCGACGACGTCGTCGGTCGTGCGGGTGACGACGCGGCCGGGTACCGCGATCCGCCGCGGCCCGGTGAACCCGGCCGCCCGGTAGATCTCCGTCTCGCCCGAGGCCGTGCCCTGTGCGAGGCTGCCGCGACCCGCACGCCGCACCGGGCCGAGGTACGTGCGCACCAGGTCGGCGATCACCGAGTGCGGTGGCCGTGGGTGTGGCAGCGCCACCTCGTCCTCGACTCCTTGGTGGGTCGTGGCATGCAGGTGCGCGCAGGTTCCGCCGGCCGCGATCATGCCGCGCACCGCCGCGGCGACCCGGGGTCGATCCAGCCAGTGGAACGACTGGGCGAAGGTGACCAGCCGGAAGGTGCCCAGGTCTGCCGGGAGTTCTTCGGCGCGCAGGTGCCGCCACCGGACGTTGCCGATCCCCGACGCTGAGGCCAGTCGCCCGGCTTCCTTGATCATGTCTGGGTCCGCGTCGAGCCCGACCGCCTCCTCGAACAAGCCGGCCAGGAGCAACGTCAAGGAGCCGGGACCGCAGCCGACGTCGAGGAGACGACCGGAACCGTCGAGGCCCAGCTCGGTGGCGAGCGCGTCGGCGAGGGCCGTCGGGTAGGCGATGCGGCCGCGCGCGTAGTAGGCGGCACTGCCGGCGTACAGCGAGGAGTCCCAGACCCAGGTCACGGACCGACGGTGTTCTCAGGACATGCGGTTGCGCATCGCCGGGAGGGCGAACTCCCGGACCGCCGACAGGACCTCGCGGGCCAGGGAGTCGAACGGGCGGCCCACCTCGAGCTCCCACCACAGCTCGCCGATCGGGTAGCCGGCCACCGTAACCAGCTCGCCGATCGGGGCCTCCCAGCCCGTGCCGGTGTCGGTGGTCGGGGCGGGCGCCGCCTTCGAGACCGGGTAGTACGGGCGCACCCGCAGCTGCTGGTTCCACTCGTCGCGGGAGATGACGCCCACGTTGACCGTGAAGCGGACACCCCGGGCGGTGAACGAGCGAGCCTGCTCGACGACGATCTCGCCCCAGTGGAGGTTGCTCTCGATCCGGAACCGGCGGCCGACACCGAAGAAGCCGAGCGCACGCAGGCCCGGGGCCAGGTTGCTGTCTACCATGAACCTGAACCACTCTTGGGCGCTGCGCTCGAGCTCCGATTCCACAGTGCCACCAACAGTAGCTGCCCGATGCCGCAAAGTGCTAAGGGTTCGCCATCGCCATTTGACTACAAACTCGAACTATCGCGTCACACCTCGGCCACCTGGTCGTTCCTGAGTCAGACAAGTCAGGAGGACGGGATGCCAGTGAGTACGCAGCAACCACCCTCGCGCGTGACCGGCACGATCGGCGTCGCGCTCATCGACGGCACGCCGCTCGTCCGTGAGGGGCTGTCGTCACTCGTCAACCGGACCACGGGACTGCGTTTCCTGGGCTCCGCCGAGGCGGCCAACGTCGGCCTTCGGCTGTGCCAGCGGCTGCGGCCCGACGTTGTCCTCGTCGACGCCGCGCTCGACCCGCGCGGCCAGCTCGCCCACCTCCTGTCCTCCGCCGGCGCCACCCGAGTCGTGCTGCTGATCGACGACGCGCGGCGCACCAACCAGTACCTCGCGGCCGCGCTCGCCGCCGGTGTCGCCGGGGTGATCCGCCGCTCCGCGCAGCCGGCCGAGCTGCTCCGCGCCATCCAGTCCGTGCACACCGAGGGCCGCTACCTCGACCCCGCCCTCGCCCCGGCGCTCGCCGCGCCCTCCCCGCGAGCCCAGCCCCAACCCCGTCAGGCCCTCTCGAAGCGCGAGCACCAGGTCCTACAGCTGATCGCCGACGGACTCGAGAACCAGGCGATCGCCGACGTGCTCTACGTCTCGGTCGAGACCGTCCGCACACACGTCAAGAGCATCCTGCGCAAGCTCTCCTCCCGAGACCGCACGCACGCGGTCGCGGTCGCGTTCCGGTCCGGCGTGCTCGTCGTGGACGAGCCTGTGCCGGGGTCGCGACCCGCCCACGACTGAGGCCCGCGGCGGTCAGCTTCGACACATGTTTGCTTGCCGACGGCTACCCGCAAGTAATATCCTGATGTTACTGCCCAGTAGGGGACCGCGAAACGGGGAGCGAACATCATGGGCCACTACCAGAGCAACGTCCGCGACCTGGAGTTCAACCTCTTCGAGGTGCTCCGTGTCCAGGACCGGCTGGGCAAGGGGGTGCTGGCAGAGGCCGACGAGGACACCGTGCGCGGAGTGCTCGGCGAGCTCGACAAGCTGGCCACCGGCCCGCTGGCGGAGTCGTTCGTCGAGGGCGACCGCAACCCGCCGGTGTTCGACCCCAAGACCCACTCGGTGACGCTGCCCGAGGCGTTCCGCAAGAACTACCAGCAGCTCTGGGACGGCGAGTGGTGGCGACTGGGCCTCGTCAACGAGCTCGGCGGCTTCGGCCTGCCCCCGTCGGTGCAGTGGGCCGCCTCCGAGCTGATCCTCGGCGCGAACCCGGGGGTGTTCATCTACCTGTCCGGCCCGAACATGGCCCAGGTGCTGTACCGCAACGGCACCGAGGAGCAGCAGCGCTGGGGCCGGCACATGATCGAGCGGGGCTGGGGCTCCACGATGGTGCTCACCGAGCCCGACGCGGGCTCCGACGTGGGCGCCGGCCGGGCCAAGGCCGTCAAGCAGGACGACGGCTCCTGGCACATCGACGGAGTGAAGCGCTTCATCACCTCCGCAGAGCACGACCTCACCGAAAACATCGTGCACATCGTGCTGGCCCGGCCGGAGGGCCACGGGCCGGGCACCAAGGGCCTGTCGATGTTCATCGTGCCCAAGTTCCACTTCGACTCCGAGACCGGCGAGCTCGGTGAGCGCAACGGCGCGTACGTCACCGGCGTCGAGCACAAGATGGGCATCAAGGTCTCCACCACCTGCGAGCTCACCTTCGGCCAGCACGGCATCCCGGCCAAGGGCTGGCTCGTCGGCGAGGTGCACGACGGCATCGCGCAGATGTTCCAGATCATCGAGTACGCCCGGATGATGGTCGGCACCAAGGCGATCGCGACGCTGTCCACCGGCTACCTCAACGCGCTCGGCTACGCCAAGGAGCGGGTGCAGGGCGCCGACCTCACGCAGATGACGGACAAGACCGCGCCGCGGGTCACGATCACCCACCACCCGGACGTCCGCCGCAGCCTCATGCTGCAGAAGTCCTACGCCGAGGGCCTGCGCGCGGTGTACCTGTACACCGCGTCGCTGCAGGACCAGGCGTGGACCGGCGAGGGTGACGAGGCCGCGCGCGACCTGGCCGCCCGGGTGAACGACCTGCTGCTGCCGATCGTCAAGGGAGTCGGCTCCGAGCGGGCCTACGAGCAGCTGGCGCAGTCGCTGCAGACGCTGGGCGGCTCGGGCTTCCTGCAGGACTACCCGATCGAGCAGTACATCCGCGACTCGAAGATCGACTCGCTGTACGAGGGCACCACGGCGATCCAGTCGCTCGACTTCTTCTTCCGCAAGATCGTGCGGGACAAGGGCGCGGCGCTCGCCTTCCTCGCCGGCGAGATCTCGGCGTTCATCGAGGCGGAGAGCGGCAACGGCCGGCTCAAGGAGGAGCGCGCGCTGCTCAAGCAGGCCCTCGAGGACGTGCAGGGCATGATCGGCACGCTGGTCGGCTACCTGACCGAGTCGCAGCAGGACCCGCGCAGCGTCTACCGGGTCGGCCAGCACAGTGTGCGACTGCTGCTGGCGACCGGCGACCTGCTGGTGGGCTGGCTGCTGCAGCGGCAGGCCGAGGTGGCGATCGCCGCGCTGGACGCGGGTGCGTCGGGCAAGGACAAGGCCTTCTATGAGGGCAAGCTCGCCGTCGCGGCCTTCTTCGCGCGCAACGTGCTGCCGGAGCTGTCCGCGGGCCGCAAGATCGTCGAGAACGCCGACAACGCGTTGATGGAGGTCGACGAGGCCGCGTTCTGATCGTGACCGACCACGAGGTGTAACCGGCGCGGAACGGTGGTATGAGTTGGCCACCAACCCAAGCGCTGAGGAGCAGCTATGTGGACTGGTTACTCGATTGTCGGTCTGCTCATCGCGGGCATCGTCCTGGGTATCCTGGGGCGGTTGGTCGCGCCGGGCAAGCAGAAGATCCCGTTCTGGCTGACTATCATCGCCGGCATCGTCGGCGCCTTGCTCGGCAACGTGCTGGCGTCCGCGGTCGGTGTGCGCGAGACAGACGGGATCGACTGGATCCGGCACATCTTCCAGATCATCGTGGCGGCCGTGGCCGTCGTGCTCGCCGCGTCGCTGTACGGACGCTCCCGATCCCGCACGTGACTTGCTGAACGAGAAGGGCCCCCGGCATCACGCCGGGGGCCCTTCTCGTTGCTCGGGTCTACCTGCCCGGCGGCTTCTTGCCGCAGACGATCTTGGGCTGCGGGTTGTAGCGGACGGAGCGGGTGTCGCGGCTGACCTCCGCGCCCGACTTCGCGTCCCGGATGATCCGGGTGTCGGACGTCGTGAAGCCCTGCGCGCCGTCGCCGGCGTGGCAGTTCTCCGCGGGGCCCTGCTTGGTCTCCGGGTTCGTGAAGGCGCTGCGCCCGCCGGTGACCGACTCGACGTTGTACTGCTTCGTGCCCCAGATCTTCACCGTGATCGACTCGGGCGACCAGATGGCCTGGATGGCCACGCCGGTCGCCGAGTCGTTGGTGAAGGCCAGGTCGATCACGCTGCTGCCGTCGTGGTTCTGGAACACCGTCGCCTCGCGCGCGGCGGGGTAGCGGCTGATGTAGTAGCTGTGCTCCTTGTGTCCCGCGTCGGTCATCGCCGCGAAGTAGGAGGCGTTGTACAGCGTGGTGGCGAACTGCGAGATGCCGCCGCCGACCTCGCGGCTGGGCGCGCCGTCCTTGATCACGCCGGCCTCGACGTAGCCCTCGGCCGCGGTCCGCGGGCCGGTGAAGCCGTTGAGGCTGAACGTGTCGCCCGGCTTCACGATGGCGCCGTCGACCTCGGCCGAGACCGTGCGGATGTTGACGCCGGACTCGGGCGCGAAGCCGCCGGTGGTGAACTCGCCGATGACCTCCTTGATGCCCAGCTTGTTCGCCGCGGCGGTGGTGACCTTCGCGGGCTTGTGCTTGTAGCTGGCGGTCAGCTCGCGGTCGTCGGTCTGCTGAAGCACGTCCATCAACGGCGTCAGGCTCTTCTTCCAGTCGACGCCCTTGCCGTCCTGCGACGGCTGGACGGTCGGCGCGCCGCCGCTGAAGACGATCTCCGCGTCCTTGCCCTCGATCTCCGTGGACTTGAGCTGCGGCTGGCACACGGAGACGATCTTCTTCTGGTCGACCTTCGCGGTCAGCCCGCCCTTGTTGTCGGGCGCGAACGTCAGGGCCTTCGCGATCGCCGCCCGCTCGAGCGTGGCGTCCTTGCCCTCGCCGTGCACGATGACCGGCCCGGACACGGCGGGCTCGGCGATCTCCTTCATGGCCCGCTCGATGCCCTCGGCCGTGGTCTTCACCGGCGTCGAGTCGACCGGCAGCTCGATCGCCTCGCCGGTGGCCCAACCGTCGACGAGCGCCTTGCGGGCGCCTTCGCCGTCGAGCGTCTGGCCCTGCTTGGGCTCGATGGCGATCGGGGTGACGCCCTCGAACTTGATGCCGCCCTCGGTCGGCTTGCGGTCGGTGTTGTCGCGCAGCACCTCGACCGCGGCGGTGAGCGCGGAGTTGTCGGTGGTGGTGGCGACGTTGACGTTCTCGGTGGTGAAGAACGAGGCGAGCCGGGTGAACGGGTTCAGCGGCTGGTCGCCGGCCTTGTCGAGGGTGGCGTCCCAGTCGATGGTGAGGCCGGCCTTGACGGGGTCGACCTTCGCGGACTCGTCGCCGATCGTGACGTCCACGGGCGCGGTGAGCCGGGGCTCGATGGCGCTGCGCAACGCCTGCTCGGCGTCCTCGTGCGACTCGCCGCCCACGTCGACACCCGCGACGCTGACCCCGCGCGGCACGTCGCCGCTCGTGGCGATGAGGTCGACGGTGTAGAGCACGACGAGCGCGCCGAACACCGCGCCGACGATGATCCCCGTACGGCGCAGGTTCGGTCTCTTGTCGCCCCAGCCCTTTTTGATCTTGACTGTGGGCTCGTCACCGGTCACCGGCGCGGGTGCCGGAACCGGCGGGGGCGCCGGGTTGAGCACGTCGGTCTTGTCCGCGTGCGACTGCGGCCACTGGTAGTCCACGGGTCGCCTTCCCCTTAGAGATAAAGACCGGTGCCGTGCTCGGTCCGCTCGCTGGCGATCGCGTGCAGGTCCCGCTCCCGGATCACCAGATACATCTGCCCCTTGACCTCAACCTCGAGCTGGTCGTCCGGGTTGAACAGGACCCGGTCGCCCACCTTGACGTTGCGCACGTTCGTCCCGGCGCCGAGCACGTCGCCCCACGCCAGTCGCCTCGCCATCTGAGCCGTGGCCGGGATGACGATGCCACCGCTGCTCCGCCGTTCCCCTTCCTCGGGAGTCAGCCGCACCAGGACCCGATCGTGCAGCATCTGAATCTCGAGTTTGAGTTCCGGCACCGAGGAATGGTAACCGCCCCCGCACGAGGGGCTTCCACGTGTCAGCCCCTTGGCGCGCCCCCGAGTCGGACGTTGTCGGGACGTTGTGCCGATCGGCCGCAGCCTGGTCGCGAACGCCAAGCTCAAGGCCCCCGATCGGCGCAAGCCTGGGACTCGGTGGGCGCGGAGCGAGATCGACACGCCGCCCCGACCTCACCCGGTCGCAGGCCAGGGAGTCGTGCGTCGACGGCATGATCGCCGCCGAACTCGGCTGACACGTTCATCCCCACCAAGACCGTCACCACTCTCATCGGCACGGCCCGAGAAACAGAACAGGTGTCTCCGAAGATCCGGAGACACCTAGCTTGAACTGGGAAAACTCCACCCAGAGCGGATGACGGGAATCGAACCCGCGTTCTCAGCTTGGGAAGCTGATGTTCTACCATTGAACTACATCCGCAGGGCCCGTCCAGCGGGCCTCGATGAGCTTACACGTCCTCGCGGATAGGGTGTGTGGGTGCTGTTGAGCGACCGTGACCTGCGTAAGGAGCTCGAGTCCGGGCGCCTCGGACTCGACCCGTTCGACGAGGCCATGCTCCAGCCCTCCAGTATCGACGTGCGACTGGACCGCTACTTCCGCGTCTTCAACAACACGCGCTACACCCACATCGACCCCAGCCAGCAGCAGGACGACCTCACATCGCTGGTCGAGGCGGTCGACGACAACCCGTTCGTGCTGCATCCCGGGGAGTTCGTGCTCGGGTCGACCTTCGAGGCCGTCGACCTGCCCGACGACCTCGCCGGGCGGCTCGAGGGCAAGTCGAGCCTCGGTCGCCTGGGCCTGCTCACCCACTCGACCGCGGGCTTCATCGACCCCGGCTTCGAAGGCCACATCACGCTGGAGCTCTCCAACGTCGCCAACCTGCCGATCACGCTGTGGCCCGGCATGAAGATCGGCCAGCTCTGCCTCTTCCGGCTCTCCAGCGCCGCCGAGAACCCCTACGGCTCCACCGCCGCCGGCTCCCGCTACCAGGGCCAGCGCGGCCCCACCCCGTCGCGCGCCTACCTCAGTTTCCACCGCGTCGACACGCGCCGCTGAGCCGCCCGCGTCCGGGGGCCAGCCCCCAGGGTCGATTCGGGGGCCTCCCTGATGCCCGCCCGCTCACCTGCGCAATAGCGTCGATCCGACGCAAGTTTACTGAGCAGAGGGGCACCGACATGGGGATCGGACGGGCCGTCGCGGCGGCCGCAATCGGCATCATCGGCCTGGGAACGCTCGCCGCGTGCGACTGGGTCGCGACCGAGTCGTACTCCGACTCGACCAGCGTCGGGCAGCCGTTCACGAGCGTGCGCTTCGCCAACGACTCCGGCAGCATCACCATCCGCGGCGGCGACGAGGCGAAGGTGCAACGCGAGGTCCACTACCGCGACGAGAAGCCGTCCGAGGACACCTACCGCGTCCGCGACGGCGTCCTCCAGGTCGACTCGTGCGACCGGCGCGACTGCTGGATCGACTACGAGATCACCGTGCCCGAGGGCACCACCGTGTCCGGCCAGCTCGACTCCGGTGCCGCGAACGTCTCCGGCGTGGCCGAGGTCAACATGCGGTCGAGCTCGGGCAAAGTCGAGATCAACGACGTCGAGGGCGAGGTCAACGTCGAGGCGAGCTCGGGCTCGGTGAGCCTGTCCGACATCGGCGGCGCGGTCGTCGCGAAGGCCGAGTCGGGCGCGGTGCGTGCGGACGACGTACGCGGCGACCTGACGCTGCAGGCCTCCTCGGGCAGCGTCGAGGCCCGCGGAATCGGCGGCGCGACACATGTCGAGTCCGACTCGGGCAAGGTCGTGGTGGAACTCACGGTCGCCGAGGACGTGCGCGTCGACGCCGACTCCGGCAGCGTCGAGGTGGCCGTTCCGGACGGCTCCTACCAGGTCACCACCAGCTCGGACAGCGGCAACGTGAGCAGCGAGATCGACAACGACGCGGCCGGCGACCACAAGCTCGACCTGCACACCGACAGCGGGAGCATCGACGTCACGCGAACCTGAGCCGGGAACCTTCGGCGCGGACGCGACGTTAGGATGGCAGGAAGGTTGAGCGAGAAGGGCTCAAGTCTGGTTTGACGACCCATCGGGTCCGTCGGCAGACTTGAGCGAGGAGCACTCAACCCACACAGGAGCACAAAGCAGGAGGGAATCCAATGGCGCGAGCGGTCGGAATCGACCTGGGGACGACCAACTCCGTCGTCGCCGTCCTCGAGGGCGGTGAGCCGACGGTGATCGCCAACTCCGAGGGTTCGCGGACCACCCCGTCGATCGTGGCCTTCGCCAAGAACGGCGAGGTGCTGGTCGGCCAGCCGGCGAAGAACCAGGCGGTCACCAACGTCGACCGTACGGTCCGGTCGGTCAAGCGACACATGGGCACGGACTGGAAGACCGAGGTCGACAGCAAGACGTACTCCGCGCAGGAGATCAGCGCGCGCGTGCTGATGAAGCTGAAGCGCGACGCGGAGTCCTACCTCGGTGAGCAGATCAGCGACGCGGTCATCACCGTCCCCGCGTACTTCGAGGACGCCCAGCGACAGGCCACCAAGGAGGCCGGCCAGATCGCGGGCCTGAACGTGCTGCGGATCGTCAACGAGCCGACCGCGGCGGCGCTGGCCTACGGCCTGGACAAGGGCGAGAAGGAGCAGACCATCCTGGTCTTCGACCTCGGTGGCGGCACCTTCGACGTGTCGCTGCTGGAGATCGGCGAGGGTGTCGTCGAGGTCCGCGCGACCTCCGGTGACAACCACCTCGGCGGCGACGACTGGGACCAGCGCATCGTCGACTGGCTGGTGGACAAGTTCAAGCAGTCCGCGGGCATCGACCTGACCAAGGACAAGATGGCGCTGCAGCGCATCCGCGAGGCGTCGGAGAAGGCCAAGATCGAGCTGTCCAGCTCGAACAGCGCCAACATCAACCTGCCGTACATCACGGTGGACGCGGACAAGAACCCGCTGTTCCTGGACGAGACGCTGTCCCGCGCGGAGTTCCAGCGGATCACCACCGACCTGCTGGACCGCACCCGCGCGCCGTTCAACAACGTGATCAAGGACGCCGGTATCAAGGTCGGCGACATCGACCACGTGGTGCTGGTCGGCGGCTCCACCCGGATGCCCGCGGTGTCCGACCTGGTCAAGGAGCTGACCGGCGGCCAGGAGCCGAACAAGGGCGTGAACCCGGACGAGGTCGTCGCGATCGGCGCGGCGCTGCAGGCCGGCGTGCTGCGCGGCGACGTCAAGGACGTGCTGCTGCTGGACGTCACCCCGCTGTCGCTGGGCATCGAGACCAAGGGCGGCGTGTTCACCAAGCTCATCGAGCGGAACACGACCATCCCGACCAAGCGCTCGGAGATCTTCTCCACCGCCGACGACGGCCAGACCACGGTCGGCATCCAGGTCTTCCAGGGTGAGCGCGAGATCGCGGTGCACAACAAGAAGCTGGGCACCTTCGACCTCACCGGCATCCCGCCGGCACCCCGGGGCGTGCCGCAGATCGAGGTCACCTTCGACATCGACGCGAACGGCATCGTGCACGTGAGTGCGAAGGACCTGGGCACCGGCAAGGAGCAGTCGATGACGATCACCGGCGGCTCGGCGCTGCCGAAGGACGACATCGACCGGATGGTCAAGGACGCGGAGGCGCACGCCGAGGAGGACAAGCGCCGCCGCGAGGAGGCCGAGGTCCGCAACCAGGCCGAGACGCTCGTCTACCAGACGGAGAAGTTCGTCAAGGAGAACGACGACAAGATCCCGGCCGAGATCAAGGAAAAGGTCAACGTCGCGATCAAGGAGGCGCAGGAGTCCCTCAAGGGCACCGACACCGCAGTCGTCAAGGACGCGATGGAGAAGCTCGCCACCGAGTCGCAGGCCATGGGCTCGGCCATGTACGCCCAGTCCGGCGCGCAGGCGCAGGGCGGCGGCGACGCCGGTGCGGGCGCGCAGACCGACGAGCAGGCCACGCCGGGTGCCGAGGACGTGGTGGACGCCGAGATCGTCGACGAGGACAAGAAGTGAGTTCGGATCGCCGATCGCCCGAGAACTCCGGAGAGGAGCCGCGAGTCGTGGTGCGCGACCGTCGCCGGATCGACCCTGAGACGGGTGAGGTCCGGCCCGCGCCGGAGCCGGAGGAGACGACGCAGCCGGAGCCGGCCGACCCCGACGGGGCGGCCGGTGCCGGTGTGGACGCCGAGGCGCCGAGCCAGGAGGCCGAACTGAAGGCGCAGCTCGACGAGCGGACCGCCGACGTGCAGCGGCTGCAGGCCGAGTACGCCAACTACCGCAAGCGGGTCGACCGGGACCGCGAGGTCGTGGTCAACACCGCGAAGGCCACGGTGGCCCAGGAGCTGCTGTCGGTGCTCGACGACATCGAGCGCGCCCAGCAGCACGGCGACCTCACCGGCGCGTTCAAGGCGGTGGCGGACAAGCTCGTGGCGACCCTGGAACGGGTCGGGCTGGAGTCCTTCGGGCACGACGGCGAGGAGTTCGACCCGTCGGTGCACGAGGCGGTCCAGCACGACACGTCGCCGGACGTCGCCGGGCCGACTGTCACGGCGGTGCTGCGCCGGGGTTACCGGTTCGGCGACCGCATCGTGCGAGCCGCGCTGGTCGGCGTCACGGACCACGAGTCGGGTTCCGCCGCCGAGCCCGACGCCCCGGTCACGCCGGCGACCACCGCGCAGCCCGACGAGTCGAGCGACTGGTTCGCCTCGACCGGTTCCGACGGGCCGGCCGAGCGGCCGAACGACTAGATCTGATTCGGGAGGAGGGGACGTCCGTGAGTGCGAGGGACTGGATCGACAAGGACTTCTACCACGAGCTGGGCGTCTCGTCCGACGCCGGCGACGCGGAGATCAAGAAGGCCTACCGGAAGCTGGCGCGCGAGCTGCATCCGGATGCGAACCCGGGCAACGCCCAGGCAGAGGCCCGCTTCAAGGCGGTGTCCGAGGCCTACGGCGTGCTCGGGGACCCGGACAAGCGCAAGCAGTACGACGAGGCCCGCCGGCTGTTCGGCGCGGGCGGGTTCCGGCCGGGCGGCTTCGGCGGGTTCGGCACGGGTGGCGGGTCCACGTTCGACTTCGGTGACCTGTTCGGCGGCGGCCAGCAGGCCGCCGCCGGCGGGGGCATCAGCGACCTGCTCGGAAACTTGTTCGGCCGCCGCGGCGGCACCGCGAGCGCGACCACCCGGCCGCGCCGCGGGGCCGACGTGGAGACCGAGGTGCGCATCGACTTCGTCGAGGCGGTGAAGGGCGCGACGGTCCCGCTGCGGCTGTCGAGCCCGTCGACGTGCGGCACCTGCCACGGTTCGGGTGCCAGACCCGGCACCACCCCGCGCATGTGCGCGAACTGCAACGGGGCCGGGCTGGTGAGCCGCAGCCAGGGCGCGTTCGCGTTCAGCGAGCCGTGCCGGGACTGCCGCGGTACCGGCCGGATCGTTGACGACCCGTGCCCGGAGTGCAGCGGCGACGGCGTCAGCACCCGGACCAGGACGCTGACCGTGCGGATTCCCGCGGGCGTCAACGACGACCAACGGATCCGGCTGGCCGAGCAGGGCGAGCCGGGCTCGAACGGTGGGCACGCGGGTGACCTGTACGTGCGCGTGCACGTCACGCCACACGTGATCTTCGGCCGGTCGGGCAACGACCTGACGATCAAGGTGCCGGTCACGTTCCCGGAGCTCGCGTTGGGCACCACGCTCACCGTGCCGACGCTCGACGACAAGGTGTCACTGCGGGTGGCGCCGGGCACGGCGAGCGGCCGGGTGCTGCGGGTGCGGGGCAAGGGCATCCAGCGGCGCGAGGGCCAGACCGGTGACCTGCTGGTGACCCTGCAGGTCACCGTTCCATCCACTATGGACGACAAGGCGAAGCAGGCGCTCGAGGACTACCTGTCGGCCACCGCGGGGCACGACCCGCGGCCAGACCTGACGGCGATGCTGCAGCAACGGAGCGAGTGATGACGGGCATGTCGTTTCCTCCGGGGGCCGACGAGGACACCCCGATGTTCGTGATCTCGGTAGCCGCCCAGCTGTCCGGCCTGCACGCCCAGACCCTGCGCGGCTACGACCGGATGGGCCTGGTCTCCCCGGGCCGCTCCTCCGGCGGCGGCCGCCGCTACTCGATGCGAGACATCGCCCTGCTCCGCGAGGTCCAGCGACTGTCGCAGGAGCAGGGCGTGAACCTGGCGGGCATCAAGCGGATCATCGAGCTGGAGCACGAGGTCGACCACCTGCGCGCCCGCCTGGCCGAGCTCACGGAGGAACTGGCCGCGGTACACGCGGCGGCGGAACAGGCAGCGGCGGCGATCCACCGCTCGTACCGCAACGAGCTGGTCCCTGTCCGCCAGCAGACGGCCCTCGTCGTCTGGAAACCCAACCGCCGCAAGTAACTCCCACCTTCCCCCGGCGAGTTCACTCGGAGCAGTGCCGCGCGCTCTGAATTTGTCGTACCTCCTGGCTAGACTTGAAATCAGGGGACCCCGAGGGGGTTATCCACAACCCGGGGCGATGTCCACAGATTTCGCGTGTCTGACTCCGAAGCCTCGGTTCTTCGGGTATATCCCTGGGCGCCTGGTCGGCCCGTCTCGACCCGCCGAACCCGCAGCTGTGCCAACGCATCCCGCCCTCGACACCTGCGCGGCAGTGCCGGTAGAGAACAACCGTCCGGAACTGTCAGTCCCCACGACTAGACTTGAAATCAGGGGACCCCCGAGCAGTTGTCCACAACTCGGCGAGGTATCCACAGATCCACGCGCAGGGTCCAGAATTGTCGGTCCTCGCGATTAGACTTGAAATCGGGGGCCCCCGACGTCCAGCGGCGTGCGAGGCGAGAGCAGCGGTCGTCGGCGGGGGCGCTCCATTCCGATCCGGCGGGGCCATCGGGCCGTCGGATACCACGCCATCCCACGTCAGGGTCGAGCACGGGCGCGGCGCGTCAACCGACGCGGCCTTCATGGAACGGCTGTGGCCAACGTCGACTTGTCCACAAGCTTGATCGACGACGGCCGGAATCGTCGGTGGGTGTCCATACGCTGGAAACCGGGGGCCGGAGGCCAGGTCAGTCCACAGTGAACGGGTCGTACGTGATCCGATCCAGCGCCGTCCCCGCCACGAGCATCCGCGACACCGTCGACCTGACCATCGGCGGCGAGCCCGACACCAGCACCTCGTGGTCGGGCCACGCGCCGTAGCGGGTCACCACGTCCGCGAGCGTGCCGCGCTCCATGCCGGGCACCCTCGACTCGGTCTCGAGGACCGGCACGACCGTGAGCCACGGGTTCGTCGACGCGACGTCCTGCAGCGTCTCCAGGTCGTACAGGTCCGCGCGCACCCGCCCGCCGTAGAACAGGTGCACCTTCGGGTTCTCGCCCCACCGGGACAGGTGCTCGACCAGCGACCGCATCGGCGCGACGCCCGTGCCGCCGGCGATCATCAGCACGTCGCGGCCGGCCTTGCGGTCCACCCGCAGCCGGCCCATCGGCGGCCCGATTCGCCACATGTCGCCCGGTTCCGAGGCCGAGACGATCGACCGGCTCACCCAGCCGCCGTCGACGGCCCGCACGTGGAACTCCAGCAGACCGTCGTCGCGCGGCGCGGTCGCCGGCGTCAGGTAGCGCCACATCCGCGGCCGGTGCGGCGTCTCCACGCTCACGTACTGCCCCGGGTGGTACGGCACCGCGAAGTCCGGCTGCACCCGCACCACCGCGAGGTCACGGTTGAGCCGCTGGCGCTCGACGACCTTGCCGTTCCACCACGCCGGACCCTCGTCCGCGTTCGCGGACTCCAGCATGGCCCGCGCCATGATCGTGTAGGCCTCGGCCCACGCGCGCTCGACCTCGTCGGTCCACGCACCGCGCGCAAACTGCTTCACCCCGGCCAGCAGCGCCATGCCGACGGCCTCGTAGTGGCTCGCCACCACACCGAACTTCCGGTGGTCGCGGCCGAGCTGGCGCAGGAACGGGATCAGGTCGTCCGGCCGGTCGACCATCTGCACGACGTGCACCAGGGCACGCAACAACCGCGAACGCTGTACCTGCATGTTCACCGGGAAGAGCTCCCGGGTCGCCGGGGCGATACTGAACAGCGTCGCGTAGAAGAACTCAGCTACCCGGTCCGCGTAGGGCTCGACGACAGCCCAGCTCTCGCGGACGTACCGCACCATGATCGCCACCGGGTCCGAAGTCGGCTCGTGGCTGTCCTGGCGCGGTATGGGGCTCACAACGGCGTTTGCTGTCATGGTCGGGGCACAGACTCCACCTCTCGGCGTCCGGGGTGGACGCCGCACGTTCCAGTTCGCGGTCACCCGTCCCCGACACGTGGACACTAGACGGAAACTCCCCCGTTGTCCGCACTCGTGGCACTTTCGTGTGAGACGCCACTACACAGGGTGGTCGCTTTGGGACGATCGGATGACTTCTCGGGGAGGGGGCTTCGCCCCGCCGCGCCGGGCATGGGAGCGTGTCCGCCGTGCGACCAGACCGGGTTACCCCCGCCGGTGTTGCCGATCCAGCGCTGCTGGACCTCGAATTCGCCGATGACCAGCAGGTTCTTCCGCCCCGTATGCGGCCGCGCCCGCCCGCGCCCGTCGTCTCGGCGGCCGCCGCGGGCTCGCCGGCGGATGGACCGACCCGAAAACTTCGCCCGATCGGTCGTACCGGGGCGCCTGTACCGCCGCGCCCCGCGCAACATCCAGCCCAGCCTTCGCTGCCCCAACCAGGTCCACCGCGACCCGGCCAACCGGTCTATCCGCCGATGAACCGCGGTCCGGCCGGCGACTGGTTCCGGCAGCCGCCCGCCCGGCCGCAAGGCCCCGCGCCGTCAATGGGGACCCAACAACCGCCGCCGCGACCGGAGCCAGGCCCGGGCTCCGACGGCGAGCACCTCCTGCAGTGCGCCTACGGCTCGGCGGACCGCGCGCAGCGCTTCTACCGCGACCAGGTCCTCGACCACCTCAACGACGACATGATCACCTTCGTCGGCCGGATGGAGCTGGCCTTCATCGGCACCGCGGACGCCGGCGGCGAGTGCGACTCGAGCCTGCGCGCCGGCCCGCCCGGCTTCCTGCACGTGCTCGACGAGCGCCGCGTCGCCTATCCCGAGTACCGCGGCAACGGCGTGCTCGCGAGCCTCGGCAACATCAGCGAGAACCCACACATCGGCATGCTGATGATCGACTTCACCGAGGACGTCATCGGCCTGCACGTCAACGGCCAGGCCCGCATCGTCGAGGACGCCGACCTGCGCGCCCAGTGGCCGGGCCTGCCCGCCGAGGTCGAGCGCGGCCGTGCGCCCGAGCGCTGGGTGGTCGTGCACGTCGAGGAGGCCTACGTGCACTGCCGCAAGCACATCCCTCGCATGCAGCCGGTCCCGCGCAACCGCGACTGGGGCACGGACGACGTGCGGCGCAAGGGCGGTGACTACTTCGGCGTTCGTGCCCGACAGGGCGTGACCGCTCGCTGAGACCACACCCGGGATCACTCGGGTGGCGGTGGCGACTGGGACGGCGTCCTCCCGGTACACAGCTTCCTGTGGATAAAGACCTGGGGATTGTGGACAAGTGGGGTCGACCTGTGGACAGTGTCGTTGGTACATGTGGGTGAAGTCCGGCAGCATGCACGTCACAGCGTGAAAATCTGGGGGTTGAGCGGAACCGACTCAACTTTACTGACGTTGGGGTAGTGAGGGAACGCAACGTGAGGTGAGGGGATTGGACGCTTTCAACCCGACGACGATGACCCAGCAGGCGATCTCGTCGGCGGCGCAGGCCGCGACCACAGCCGGCAATCCGGACATCAAGCCGGTGCACCTGCTCGGCGCGCTGCTCGCGCAGGGCGAGGGGCTGACCGCACCGCTGCTGACGGCCGTCGGCGCCGACCCGGGGGTGATCCGCAAGGAGCTCGACCAGCTGTCGAACAGTCTGCCGTCGGCCACCGGTGCCACGGTGTCCGCGCCGCAGCTCGACGGCCAGGCGCTGCGTGCGGTGACCCATGCGCAGAAGCTCGCCACGGAGATGGGCGACGAGTTCGTCTCGACCGAGCACCTGCTGGTCGGGCTCGCGGCCGAGGGCGGCTCCGTGGCCGACCTGCTCAACCGGCACGGCGCCACGCCCGAGGCGCTGCGCGAGGCGTTCGTCAAGGTCCGCGGCTCGTCCCGGGTCACCAGCGCCGACCCGGAGGGGACGTACAAGGCACTCGACAAGTACGGCGTCGACCTGACCGACCGGGCACGCAAGGGCGAGCTCGACCCGGTGATCGGCCGCGACGCCGAGATCCGCCGGGTCGTGCAGGTGCTGTCCCGGCGCACCAAGAACAACCCGGTGCTCATCGGCGAGCCGGGTGTCGGCAAGACCGCGATCGTCGAGGGCCTGGCCCAGCGGATCGTGGCCGGCGACGTGCCCCAGTCGCTGCTCGGCAAGCGGGTCGTCGGCCTGGACCTCGGCGCGATGGTCGCCGGCGCGAAGTACCGCGGCGAGTTCGAGGAGCGGCTGAAGGCGGTGCTCAAGGAGATCACCGAGTCGGCCGGCCAGGTCATCACGTTCATCGACGAGCTGCACACGATCGTGGGCGCGGGCGCCACCGGCGAGGGCGCGATGGACGCCGGGAACATGATCAAGCCGATGCTGGCCCGCGGTGAGCTGCGGATGGTGGGCGCGACCACGCTCGACGAGTACCGCCAGCACATCGAGAAGGACGCCGCGCTCGAGCGGCGCTTCCAGCAGGTCCTGGTCGGTGAGCCGACCGTCGAGGACACCGTCGGCATCCTGCGCGGGCTCAAGGAGCGCTACGAGGTGCACCACGGCGTGCGGATCACCGACGGTGCGCTGGTCGCCGCGGCCGCGCTGTCCGACCGGTACATCACCGCCCGCTTCCTGCCGGACAAGGCCATCGACCTGGTCGACGAGGCCGCGTCGCGGCTGCGCATGGAGATCGACTCCCGGCCCGTCGAGATCGACGAGGTCGAGCGCGCCGTGCGCCGGCTGGAGATCGAGGAGATGGCGCTGGAGAAGGAGCAGGACGAGGCGTCCCGGCAGCGGCTCGCCACGCTGCGGGCGGAGCTCGCCGAGAAGCGTGAGCGGCTGTCCGCGCTGACCGCCCGCTGGCAGAACGAGAAGGGCTCGATCGAGAAGGTTCGCGAGCTCAAGGAGCAGCTCGAGCAGCTGCGCGGCGAGTCAGAGCGGGCCGAGCGCGACGGTCATCTCGAGCGCGCGTCGGAGCTGCGGTACGGCCGGATCCCGGCGCTGGAGAAAGATCTGGAGGTGGCCACGCGGAGCGCGGCGCACGCCGACGCGCAGGTCATGCTGAAGGAGGAGGTCGGCCCGGACGACGTGGCCGACGTCGTGTCGGCGTGGACCGGGATCCCCGCCGGCCGGCTGCTCGAAGGCGAGACCGCGAAGCTGCTGCGGATGGAGGAGGCGCTCGGCGCGCGGGTCATCGGCCAGGCCGAGGCGGTGCGCGTGGTGTCCGACGCGGTCCGCCGGGCGCGGGCCGGGGTGGCCGATCCGGACCGGCCGACGGGCTCGTTCCTCTTCCTCGGGCCGACCGGCGTCGGCAAGACCGAGCTGGCCAAGGCGCTGGCGGAGTTCCTGTTCGACGACGAGCGCGCGATGGTGCGCATCGACATGAGCGAGTACTCCGAGAAGCACTCGGTGGCCCGGCTCGTGGGTGCGCCGCCCGGGTACGTCGGCTACGACCAGGGCGGCCAGCTGACCGAGGCGGTGCGGCGGCGGCCGTACAGCGTGGTGCTGCTGGACGAGGTGGAGAAGGCGCACCCGGACGTGTTCGACGTGCTGCTGCAGGTCCTCGACGACGGCCGGCTGACCGACGGCCAGGGCCGGACGGTGGACTTCCGCAACACGATCCTGGTGCTGACCTCGAACCTCGGCTCGCAGGCGATCGCGGACGTGTCGCTGGACGAGCTGCAGCGCAAGGACGCCGTGCTGTCGGTGGTGCAGCGCCACTTCAAGCCGGAGTTCCTGAACCGGTTGGACGACGTGGTGGTGTTCCACTCCCTGGCGACCGAGGAGCTCACGTCCATTGTGGACATTCAGGTCACGCAGCTGGGCAAGCGCCTGGCCGCGCGCCGGCTGACCTTGGACGTGTCTCCGTCGGCCCGCGAGTGGCTCGCCATCAACGGCTTCGACCCGGTGTACGGCGCCCGCCCGCTGCGCCGCCTGGTGTCGTCGGCGATCGGCGACCAGCTGGCGAAGGCCCTGCTGGCAGGGGAGATCCGCGACGGCGACACGGTCCGCGTGGACATGGCGCCCGACAGCTCGGCGCTGATCGTCGGCCGCGCTCTCTGAGCCTGCTGAGACCCGCGAGTCCAGTGTGGACTCGCGGGCCTCGTCGCGAGCTTGTCCACAACCGCCCCAGTTGTCCACAGAAACCGTTCGACCACGCCTTTCGTCAGGGCTCCCCGGTAGACTGACGGTCACGAGGGGTGCCCCCGGAGAGGGTGGGGGCTACGTTTCTTGGGTTCTGCACGCGCGTGTGCGCGCGGGGGTTGTGCGTGCCCGATGTGCTCTGGGTCGGGGTGCTGGGACTGTGGGGGCTGGGGTGCGGGCTGAGCAGCGGGTCGTGAGCTACGTCGACGTCGCCGAGGCCGGTTGGCGGTGGGTGCTCGATCAAGTGCGTTGGGACGACGACGGGCCCTGGATCCCCGAGTCCTCGCCCGGCTCGCTCAACCCCGACTACCGCGACGGCATGCACAGCGGCCTCGGCAGCCTCGCCCTCGCGCTCGCCGACGTGCGGCTCACCCGCGACTGGACCGCCGAGGAGCAGCGCCTCGCCGGCGCCGTTGCCGGCCGGCTGCAGGCCGACATTCCACTCGAGACGGACTGCACCTACTTCGACGGCCTGGTCAGCACCATCGGCGTGCTCATCGCGCTCGGAGAGGACGCCGACGCGGCCGTCGAACGGCTCCTCGACCTCGCCACGACCGACGGGTGGCCCCAGACCTTCCTGCAGCCACCCCGCTTCCTGCCGAACGCGCGCATCAACGACCTCGTCCTCGGTACGGCTGGTGTGCTGCTCGGCGCGTTGTGGGCGCGGCGCGCCGGCGCGCGGCGGGCCGACGAGCTGGCCGCGCACGCCGCCGCCGTGCTGCTCGACGAAGCGCGGACCACGCCGGCGGGCCTGGACTGGCCCTTCGTGCCGACGCGCTTCCGCACCGACGACGACGTCGCGATGCCCAACCTCTCCCACGGCGTCGCCGGCATCGCCACCACCCTCGCGCTCGCCGGCGCCGAGCTCGGCCGTGCCGACCTCGCCGACGCCGCCCGCCGCGGCGCCGAGCACCTCGTGACCCTCGGCGACACGACAGGCGACACGACAGGCGACACGACAGGCGACACGAATGGCGGCGGCTTCGTCGTCCCGCGCCGGATCCCGAAGGCCGAGGACCAGGACGAGTTCACCTACAACTGGTGCCACGGCCCGGCCGGCACCTCACTGCTCTTCCCCGCCCTCGAACGAGCCGGCGCCGTGGACATCGCCGGCGACGAACCGGGAACCTGGCACCGCCGCTGCCTCGACAGCGTCCGCAACTCCGGCATCCCCGAGCGCCGCCACCCCGGCTTCTGGGACAACGACGGCCGCTGCTGCGGCACCGCCGGCGTCGGCGAGGTCTTCCTCGACTCCTGGCAGCGCACCGGAAACGCCGACGACCTCGACTTCGCCCTGCACCTCGCCGACACGCTCGTCGACCGGGCCATCCGCAAAGGTCCGCACGCCTACTGGCGCTTCATCGAGCACCGGGCGGCCGAACCGCTGCTGCCACCCGGCGTCGGCTGGATGCAGGGCGCGGCCGGCATCTCCGCGTTCCTGTTCCGGGCCGCACGGGTCGCGAACGGCGACCGGGCAGTCGTCGCGCGCATGGACACCTGGTGGGCGCTCGAACGGCCGGCGTGAGCCGGCCGCCCGAGCAAGACACTCAGCCGGCGAGCAGTTCGTCGAGCTTCTTGTAGCCCTCGACCACACCCGACTCCATGCCGCTGGCCAGGATCATGTCCCGGCCCTCGAAGCTGTCCACCAGCGTCAGGTCCGTCAGCCGCGTGCGGCCGCCGGGCAGCTCCTCGAACGTCAGCGTGTTCAGGATCGCGGCGTCGTCGAGGCCCACCATCGACTGTGTCTGCACCAGCCGGTCCGGCGAGCGCAGCTCGTGGAACGAGCCCCAGAACGCCACCACCTCGTCGGAGCCCTGCAGCACCGTGTACTTGTAGGCGCCGCCGGACACCGGGTCCCATCTGTCCAGACGGATCGACGACGACGTCGGCCCGAGCCAGCGGACGAACAGGTCGGGATCCGTGAACGCCCGGTACACCCGCTCCGGGGGCGCGTCGAACTCGCGGACGATGCGGATGACCGGCACCGTCGGGTCGCTCTCGATCCGGGTCTCGGGGGTCGTACGAGTGGTCATGATGCTTCTCCTCGGTCAGTCTTCTCGGCACTCGCCTCGGTCTCGGCGAGCAGGGCGTCCAAGCGGCGGAACCGCTCCTCGGCCGCCCGCCGGTAGCGCTCGATCCACTTGGTCATCAGGTCGAACACCTCCGCCTCGAGGTGGCAGGGGCGGCGCTGCGCGTCCCGCGACCGCGTCACGAGCCCGGCGTCCTCCAGCACCTTCACGTGCTTGGAGACCGCCTGCACCGACACGTCGTACGGCTCGGCCAGCTGGCCGACCGTCGCGTCCCCGACCGCGAGCCTCGCCACGATGTCCCGCCGCGTCGGGTCCGCGAGGGCTCCGAACACCCGGGACAGCCGGTCCTCGACCACCGCCGCCTCCTTATCAACCATTTGGTTGTAGACAAGGTAGCACCTTTGTCAACCATTTGGTTGTAGAAGGCGCGCCGGATCTTGGTTGCGCCCTTCGGCCTACTACGCTCTGCGGCGTGGGAATACCGGCATGGGTCTGGTTCGCCGTCGCGGCCGTCCTCGCGCTCGCCGGCGCCTTGGTCCTGCTGCGTGACCGCGCGCGGCTGACCTCCCGCAACAGGGAGCGCCGTCGCTGGGCAGCACTACGCGGCTGGCAGTTCGCCGACCACGACCACGTCCTGCCGGACCAGTGGACCGGCGGCGTGATCGCATACCACGGCGGCGGCGTCGCGCGTGACGTCGTCGCCGGCTCGACCTTCACCGCAGACGGGCGGCGGCGCGTCTACGTCTTCGACCTCGAGACGGGCGGCCGGGTCACCGCCGTCATCGCCGCCGTGCAGTGCCGGCGCACGCTGCCCGCGATCGTCGAGCTGTGGTTGCCCAGCTCCCCGTTCCAGCGCGAGCACATGCCCGAGCTCCTCGGCCCGGTCGGCCAGCGGTACGCGTTCGTCTCCGACCTGACCGCCGCGCGCGGGCTGATCACCCCGGACCTCGTCGACGCCACGGAGGAGATCGGCGCGGACATCGCGGTCACCTGGATCGAGGGCGGCTGGGTGCTCGCCAGCGCCGCGCCGCACGTGAGCCCGTCCCGGCTCGAGCGGCTGCTGCGCGGGATCGGCGAGGTGGCCGACGTGATCGACCCGTTCGACGCCGAGATTGACCCGGTCGGCGAGCACGAGCAGCCGACCGGGCGACACGGGGAACGCCGCGAGTAGCGGCGGGGCGAACGCTCACTCGATCGGTGAGCGATTAACGTGTCCACATGCCAACAGCGCTCGTCACCGGGGCGACGGCCGGGATCGGGGCCGCGTTCGCCCGTAAGCTCGCCGCCGAGGGATACGACCTGGTGATCGTGGCCCGCACGAGAGACCGCCTACGGGACGTGGCGACGGAGCTGGCCGAGGCGCACGGCGTGGACGTCCAGCCGATGACCGCCGACCTGTCCACCACGCGCGCCCGCAAACGGGTCGAGGAGCGGCTCGCCGACACGGAGAAGCCGATCGACCTGCTGGTCAACAACGCCGGCTTCGGCACCCGCGGCGCGTTCAGCGAGGCGGACCCCGACGAGCTGCAGGCACAGCTCGACGTCAACGTCACGACCGTGATGCGGCTGACCCGCGCGGTGCTGCCGGGCATGCTCGCCCGCGGCCACGGCGGCGTGATCAACGTGTCGAGCGTGGCCGGCTACTTCCCCGGCGTCGGGCCGACCTACGCCGCCACCAAGGCCTTCGTGACCGCGTTCTCCGAGGGCATCGCCGCGAACCTCGTCGGCACCGGCGTGCGGATGATCGCGCTCGAGCCCGGCTTCACCCGCACCGAGTTCCACGAGCGCGCCGGCGACGACAAGTCCGCGGTGCCGGACCGGCTCTGGCTCGACGCCGACAAGGTCGTCGCGGACTGCCTGCGCGCCCTGCGCCGCGGCCGCGCGCGCTCGGTGCCCAGCCTGACGTACAAGGCGCTGCTCACCGTGCCGCGGCTGCTCCCGCGCTCGCTGCTGCGGCGGTTCGAGACGATGGCCTCCTCCGGGCGGGACCGGACCTGACCCATGGACATCGGCACGGTGCTGCTGGTCATCCTCGGCCTCGCGGTGGTCGCCGCGGTCTTCTACTTCCAGCACAAGGCACACCAGAAGAAGGTCGCCGAGTTCACCGCGTTCGCCGCGAAGCGCGGCTGGCGCTACACCGAGCGGGACCGCTCGCTCATCGACCGGTTCCGCGGCGACCCGTTCGGCCGCGGCCACGGCCGCGACGCCAAGCACGCGCTGCGCGGCGAGCACCGCGGCCGGCAGGTCCTGGCGTTCGAGTACTCCTACAAGGAGACCGAGGGCAGCGGCGACGACCGGCGCACCACGACCTACCGGCACACGGTCGTCTCGCTGTCCCTGCCCGCTGCCCGGCCGACGCTGCAGGTCGGCCGCGAGGGCTTCGGCCGCAAGCTGCTCGGCTTCGTCGGCGTGCGGGACCTGCAGCTGGAGAGCGAGCAGTTCAACGAGGCGTTCCACATCAAGGCCGACGACGACAAGTTCGCCTACGACGTCCTGCATCCGCGGATGATGGAATGGATGCTGAGCGACCAGCGGGCGCAGTCGGTGCCGTTCCGCTTCGAGCGGGGCGACCTGATGACCTGGGACCGGGAGAAGATCGACGTCCGGAAGGTGGAGTGGATGCTCGACTACCTCTGCGACGTCGTCGACCGGGTGCCGAGCTTCGTCTGGAAGCCATGAGACGGCAACCCGTGGCCTTGGGCTGAGCCTCGTCACATCGGGCGCGCCGGAGCCGGGTTTTGTCGGTGGCGCATGAGAGGCTCGCGTTCGTGCGTACCGCTCCTGGTGTCGACCTGACGGCGAAGCGCGAGCTGGCCCGGTTGGTGGCCGAGCTCGCCGTGGTGCAAGGACGCGTCGTGCTCTCCTCCGGCCTGGAGGCCGACTACTACGTCGACCTGCGGCGGGCCACGCTGCACCACTCGGCGGCCCCGCTGATCGGCCGGCTGCTGCGCCAGCTCACCGCAGACTGGGACTACGTCGCCGCGGGCGGGCTCACGCTGGGCGCGGACCCCGTGGCCGGCGCGATGATGCACGCCGCCGCGGCGGCCGGCGAGGTGCTGGACGTGTTCGTGGTGCGCAAGTCCACCAAGGAGCACGGGATGCAGCGACGCATCGAGGGCATCGAGGTGGCGGGCCAGCGGGTGCTCGCCGTCGACGACACCTCGACCACCGGCGCCAGCGTGCTCACCGCGGTCGACGCGCTCACCGAGGCGGGCGCGACGGTCGTCGGCGTGATCACGGTGGTCGACCGCGACACCGGTGCGCGCGAGGCGATCGACGCGCGCGGCCTGCCGTACCGGTTCCTACTGGACCGGGCCGACCTGGGGCTCTGAGGTCGACTTCCGTTCCGCAGGGCACCCGCCGACGCGATAGCCTGCCCGGGTGGACGCAGCAGTGATCATCATTCTGGTCGTCGTCGTCATCATCGTGATCGTCGTCGTGGCGTTCATCGCGAGCTACAACAAGTTCGCCAGACAGCGCAACACGATCGAGGAGTCCTGGCGCCAGATCGACGTCGAGCTGCAGCGCCGGCACGACCTGATCGGCAACCTCGTCGAGGTCACCAAGGCGGCCGCGAAGTTCGAGCAGCAGACGCTGACGCGGGTCGTCGAGGCGCGCAGCCAGGCCATGGCCGCGCACGGCTCTGGCCCGGCGGCGCAGGGCGACGCGGAGCGCTCGCTGAACGGCGCGCTGGCGAACTTCTTCGCGGTGGCCGAGCAGTACCCGAACCTCAAGGCGAACCAGGACTTCCTGTACCTGCAGCAGCAGATGGTCGAGACCGAGGACCGCATCGCCGCCGGCCGCCGGTTCTACAACGGCAACGTCCGCGCGTACAACACCCGGTTCGACACGTTCCCGTCGAGCATGATCGCGAACTTCGGGAAGTTCCAGAAGAAGGAGTACTACGAGGCGGACGACCCGCAGGTGCGCGCCGCGCCATCGCTCAAGGGCGCCTTCGACAGCCTGAACGAGCCGGTCACGCCGACGCCCCCGCTGGGCATGATCCAGCAGCAGGGCGTCCCGCAGCAGCAGGCGTTCCCCGCGCAGCAGCAACCGGCCGTCCCGCCGCCTCCGCCGCAGGCGCCCGCCGCACCGGCCCAGCAGCCCATGGCACCGCAGCAGCCACCCGTCCCGCCGCAGCAGCCGCCCGGCGGAGCGATGCCCGCGCCGCCGCAGGCCCAGCCGCCGCAGGCCCCGCCCGCACCGCCGCACGGCGGGCCGCCCCGCAACGTGGTGCCGCAGGCC
>NZ_JBOHGA010000044.1:0-35589 GCF_050699915.1 Actinophytocola sp. | reverse complement strand
CCTGCGCCCGCGGGCGTAACGACGGCACCGCGAGCAGCAGCAGCGCGGAGAGGCCGAACGTCGCCGCGTCCACCAGCAGCACGCCCGGGATGCCGAGCACGCCGACGAGCGCGGCGGCCAGCAGCGGGCCGAGCGCGTCGCCGGCGTTGCCGCCGAGGCCGACGATCGAGTTCGCCGCCGGCAGATCCTCGTCGCGCACGAGCGCGGGCACCGCGGCGCGGGAGGCCGGCAGGAACACCTGGCCGGCGGCCGCGCGCAGCCCGACGAGCACGAGCAGGACCGGCAGCGGCGGCAGGGTCAGCGCGATCGCCGCGATCAGTCCACCTTGGACGATCTCGCTCGCGATCATCAGCCGGCGCAGGTCGAAGCGGTCTGCCAGTGCGCCGGCCAGCGGGCTCAGCAGCGACGGGGCGAAGTCGCCGACGAGCAGCAGCAGGGCGATCGCGAACGCCTCGCCGGTCGTGTTCGCGGTGTAGAGCATCAGCGCCACGAGGCTGAGCGCGTCGCCGGTCAGCGAGACGACCCGGGCGAGCGCGAGCGCGCCGAACGCACGGTTGGTCCGCAGCAGGGCACCGGGGGGCGTCGACACGCGCGCACCATAGCCGAAGCACCCGCGACAGCATCGACTCTAGCAGGAAAGCGCTTTCTCCGGTACTTTCGCTGTGATCGGCACCTGCGGACGGAGGGCATCCCATGGACCGGACGAGACGAGGAGTCCTGCAGCTGCTCGGCGCAACGGCACTCGCCCCGGCACTCGCCGCCGCACTGCCCGGCACCGCCGCCGCGACAACCACAGCGAGCCGACCCTGCCGGCGGATCCCGCGCGAGGGCATCGGCATGCACCTCTACACGGTCCGCGACATCCTGGCGGCCGACCCGCTCGGCACGCTGCGCGCGCTGGCCGAGATCGGCTACCGGTGCGTCGGGGTCAGCGCGTTCCCGCGGCCCGCGGCCGAGATCCGGGACATGTGCCGCGAGGCGCGGCTGCGGCCGGTGATCCTGCACGTGGGCCACGGCGACATCGTCGGCGACTGGGCGGCGAAGCTCGCCGACGCGCGGACCATCGGCGTGCGCTGGCTCGTGCTCTCCTCGTTCCCGGGCGAGATGTACACCGTCGAAGGCATGCGGCTCGGTGCCCGCCAGCTCAACGAGGCCGGCGCGGCGGCCCGCGAGCTCGGCATGGGCATGCTGCACCACAACCACGACACGGAGTTCCGCGTCGTCGACGGCCAGGTCCTCTACGACATCCTGCTGGCCGAGACCGACCCGCGAACCGTCGACTTCGAGCTGGACATCGGCTGGGCGCACCGCGCGGGCGCGGACTCGCGGCGGCTGTTCACCGAGCACCCGACCCGGTTCCCGGTGCTGCACGTGAAGGACCACGACGGCACCGGCAACTGGGCGGACGTCGGCGCCGGCGTGGTCGACTTCCCGCGCATCTTCGGGCAGGCCGACCGGGGTGGCGTCCGGTACTGGCTCGTCGAGCGCGACGACCAGCCGGCGCCGCTGGACACCGCGCGCAACAGCTTCGCCTATCTGGACCGGGTCCGGTTCTGACCGGGTCGCGCCGAGGTCTGTAAAACGCCGCCGCAGCGGTGTATGCAGTACGCCATGGCACAGAATCCCGAGCAACCCAGGTCATCACGGCGGACGTTCCTAGCGGCCTCGGCGGCCGCCGGCGGTGTGTCACTCGTCGGCGTGCCGGGGGTCGCGGGAGCGGATGCCGAGCGCGAGCACGGCGACGGACCGCCGCCGCTCGCGCAGAAGCCGAGCAAGGAACTGCAGGGCATCCTGCGAGAGCTGGACCAGCGGCGGATCGAGCGGTACGTGCGCAAGCTCGTGTCGTTCGGCACCCGGCACACGTTGTCGTCGCAGGACGACCCGGTGCGGGGGATCGGCGCCGCTCGCGACTGGATCCTGGCGGAGATGACGAAGAACGCGGAGGCGTCCGACGGGCGGATGACCGTCGAGCTGCAGTCCTACATCCAGGAGCCGGACGGCGATCGCATCCCGGTGCCGACCCGGATCACGAACGTGATGGCGACGCTGCGCGGTTCCAACTCGCCGGAACGGCTGTACGTGGTTTCCGGCCACTACGACTCGCGGGTCACCGATCCCAACAACTTCGCCGCGGACGCACCGGGGGCGGACGACGACGCGTCCGGGGTGGCGATCGTGATGGAGATGGCGCGGGTCTTCGCGAAGCGCCGGCCCGAGGCGACGATGGTGTTCACCGCGGTCGCCGGCGAGGAGCAGGGCCTGTACGGGGCGCGGCACATGGCGCGCCTGTACAAGGAGGCGGGCACCGACGTCCAGGGGATGTTCACCAACGACATCGTCGGCAGCAGCACCGCCGACGACGGCACCCGCGACCCGCGCACGGTCCGGCTGTTCGCGGAGGGGGTGCCGACCGCGGAGACGCCGGAGGAGGGCAACGTCCGGCGCGCGGTCGGCGGGGAGAACGACTCGCCCGCCCGCCAGCTCGCCCGCTTCGTGCGCGAGGTGGCGGACAACGACGCGACCGGCATGAACGTGCGGGTGATCTACCGGCGGGACCGGTACCTGCGCGGCGGCGACCACATCGGCTTCCTCGAGCAGGCCTACCCGGCGGCGCGGTTCACCGAGCCGAACGAGGACTACGCCCACCAGCACCAGGACGTGCGGGTGGAGGACGGCAAGCAGTTCGGTGACCTCATCGAGTTCTGCGACTTCGCCTACATGCTGCGGGTGGCCAAGGTGAACACGGCCGCGTTGTGGTCGCTCGCCACCGCCCCGGGCACGCCGAAGAACGTCCGGGTGCTCACCTCCGCGCTGACCAACAACACGGATCTGGTGTGGGACCGGGGCACCGAGCCCGACCTTGCCGGCTACGAGGTGGTCTGGCGGGAGACGACCGCTCCCGAGTGGACGGACGTGATCCGGGTCGGCGACGTCACGTCGACGTCGATCGACATGTCGAAGGACAACGTGTTCTTCGGCGTGCGGGCGGTCGACCGGGCCGGCAGGCGCAGCCCGGTCGCCTTCCCGCGTCCGCAGTCCTAAGGCACGGTCCTAGAACTGCACGAGCGCCTCGCCCACGATGAACTCGTAGGCGAAGTTGACGAAGAAGAACCCGAAGAACAACACGTTGAGCCACAGGATGACGTAGTGCCAGGGCCGCGGGCGGGCGGCCCTGGGCAACCTGGAGTTCAGGTACATCAACGCGAACGGGAACATCAGCGCGCCGAGGTTCGACATGTTCGCGGAGATGCGCACCAGGTCGGTCGGCAGCGCCAGGTGCAGCGCGATCCCGATCACCACGATCAGTGCCAGCATGAAGGGGTAGTAGAACTTGCGCGGGTCGCCCGCGAGCACCCGGCGCAGCCGCTCGCTCGTGGCGTTCGCGGCGTCGGTGAAGTTGCGCACCAGCGCCTCGAAGATGCCGAGCTGCGTCGAGAACAGGACCATGACGCCCACCACGAGCATGAGGTAGAACATGCCCTGGCCGTACTGGGCGCCGAGGTGCTCGGCGGTGAACGTCGGCACGTTGGCGTCGGTCGGGACCTCGCCGCTGGTCTTCACCACGTGTGCCATGAGGACGGTCGGCAGCAGCATGCCGAGCATCGCGCCGCCGAAGAACACGACCCACAGGTCGATCCTCAGCAACCCGTACCAGCGTCGCCACCTGCGCTCGTTCTCGGGGGTGTCCAGGAAGGTCACGCCGACCGGCTCCACCGCCTGCTTGCCGCCGCGCAGACCGGCGAGGTAGCCCACCCGCGAGCCCATGCCGTAACCCTTGTCCCGGTAGTGGTTCATCACGTACCAGTTCAGCCCGGACGCGAGTGCGGTGAACCCGGCGAGCCCGCCGAGCGTGGACGCGGTGATCCCCTCGGGTGGTGCGGCGGGCGTGACGAGGCCGCGAATGCCCTCCCACCAGGTGTCCCACGGCACGACCGCCACGCACACGACGATCAGGATCATCAGCAGGGTGCCGACCAGCACCCAGTTCGTCAGCTCCAGCGAGCGCGAGATCTTCTTCGCCAGCGCGGTGATCAGGAAGACGACGAGCAGCAGTCCGATTGCGAGCAGGCGCACCCACTCGATCTCGTCCTCCTCGTGCAGCCGCCCGGTGATCAGCGCGAACAGGCCCTGTCCCGCGCCGGCCGCCCAGCCGCCGAAGATGAAGGCGAAGTACAGCACGATCAGGGAGACGGGCACCCAGAACTTCCAGCCGGGCGGCACCCGACCGAACCCGACGATCGGCACCTCGCCGGTCGCCAGCACGTACCGGGAGCACTCGACGTTGTAGAACGTCTGCAGCAACGCCGAAACGGTGATCACCCAGCCCACGCCGACGAAGCCGAACTCGCCGACGGCACTCGGTCCGAGCAGCCACTCGCCGCTGCCGATCGAGATGCCCAGCGCGATCAGGCTCGGGCCGATGACGAACTGGATGATCTGTAAGGGGCCGATACGGCTTACCTTGAAGACTTCCTCCGGCTCCGGCAGGTCCGCCACGCCGAGTGGCGGGCGGCTTGTGCCGAGCGGGTACTCGGTGGCGGTTTGGGAAGGGGCGGGTCCATCGACATCGTTGGCCATGGCGACCTCCTTCCTATTGGGATACTGCATACGATCCAGTTCGTCAATCTTGTACGCAGTATCTGATAATGGTTGTTAGATATAGATGGTTTGACCTGTCGGACGTGGGTGCCATCCTGTTGCCATGACCGACGCTCTCCGCGCTCCGGCCACCACCAGCGAGTACGGCATCCTCGGCGTCCGCGACACCGACTTCCGGGTCGACCGCGCGCCGGCGGCGGCCGACCTCGCCGACCTGGTCGAGCGGCACTGGCTGGTGAGCTGGGACCTGCCGCCCGGACGCCGGGCCGCGGTCACGCTGCTGCCGCACCCGTGCGTGAACCTCGTGTACGACCGCGGCCTGGTGGCGATCGCCGGCGTGGGTAGCAGCCGGTTCACCTACACCCTGTCCGGCCGCGGCCGGGTGTTCGGGGTGAAGTTCCGGCCGGGGGCGTTCCGCCCGTTCCTTGGCCGGCCGGTCTCCGAGCTGACCGACCAGGTCCGGCCGCTGGCGACGTTGTGGGGCGCATCCGCTGACGCGCTCGCCGCGGAGCTCACGGCGGCGCCCGACCTGGACGCGCTGGTCGTGGTTGCGCAGCGGCACCTTCGGGCGCACTGGCCGGCGCCGGACCCGGAGGTGGCGCGGATCGGCGCGATCGTGCACGCGCTGCTGGACGACCGGTCGGTCACCCGCGTCGAGGAGGTCTGCGAGCGGTTCGACATCCGGCCGCGGACGCTGCAGCGGCTGTTCCAGCGGTATGTCGGCGTTAGCCCGAAGTGGGTGCTGCGCCGGTACCGGCTGCACGAGGCGGCGGCGCGGCTGGCGGAGGGACCGGATGCGAGCTGGGCGGAGGTGGCCGCGGAGCTCGGCTACTTCGACCAGTCGCACTTCATCCGCGACTTCACCCGGGCGGTCGGCATGACCCCGGTGGCGTACGCGGAGGCCTGTCGCCGGCAGGTCGCCCCGGTGTCGGCCTAGCCCCGCTCGTCTCAGTCTCGGCGCCAGATGACCGGTGTGCCGGGCGCCACGGTGACCTCGCCGCCCTCACCGAACACGGTGCCGTCGTCGCCGACGCCGTCCACCTGGACATCGCTGAAGCCCTTCGGTACCGGCAGCGCACCGGCAGGTACCCCGTTGTCCCACGTTGTCGCCGGGTAGTTGCCGACCGCGAGGCCGGATCGGTTGACGTGGTAGGCCCGACCGGGGCCATTCAGCTCCTGCGGTCTACTGGCCGGCGTCGGCCAGTAGAGCGAGACCTCCTCGGCGGTGGTGGTCGAGACCGCGGAGCCGACCACGTGGCCGCCGGCGATCGCGGACGCCGTCGTGTAGGCGTACTCGTCCGGTACGGGAAGCATCGTCACCTCGCCGTCCCGCCAGATCGCCGGGCCGTCCTGGCTGGTGAGCAGGAGCGTGCCGTCGTCGTCGATGTCGACCGCGTACTGCTCCTCGAGCGTGGGGTGGATGATGATCGGCTCGGCCGCGATGGGCGACCACACCACGTTCGCCGGCTCGATCGTGGTGTCCGGCGCCCAAACCGAGGCGAGGATGTCGCCACGGTCGTTGACACCGAAGACCTGTGCCGCGGTGTACTCACCGGGCGGCGTGAGCAGCGAGAAGGTGCCGTTCTGGTAGACGAAGGCCTGGTCGTAGATCGAGTTCTCGCAGTTGTACGCCGTACCGACGACGAGTCCGGACGAGTTCTCGTCCGAGACACCGGCACTGTCGCAGCCGTCCGGGGCGCCCGCGACGAACGGCTGGTCACCGTCGTAGAGCACCACGGCGAACCGGCCGCCGGAGTGCTGGATCGTGCCGGAGTAGTGGCCGTGCCCGTCCGTTCCGTCGAGCCAGACCAGCCCGTCCGGATATTCCGCCGGCAGCGGCAGCACGGCGGCCTGCCACTCGCCGGCCTCCGCCTGTGCGACGGCCGGAGCCACGAGCCCGGAGGCGACGACGATCGCAACTACCGCGGTGAAAGATGTTCGCCAAGACACAAGTAACCCCCCAGTTATTTGCCGACATCTCGACCGTCGCACGACAGCTGGGGAGCGTTACGGGCGGCAGTGCAAGATTGCACGAACGCCGCAGTTCGTCAGTCGCGGTCCTCGCGCACGGACTCGATCACGATCGGCCGGTCGTCCTCGGGCTGGACCACCTCGGAGTCGACGACGATCACCTGGCGGGGCCGGCGCTGCTCGGCGCGGCGGAGCATCCGGCGCCGGACGATGGCCCGGGTCGGCGGGAAGAGCAGGAACAGGGCGAGCACGTCGGAGACGAAGCCGGGGAAGAGTACGAGCCCCGCGGCGACGCCGACGAGCATGCCGTCGACCATCTGCGGCTGCGGGTCCCGCCGGCTGCGCACGGCGTCGGCGAAGGCCGTGAGCGTGCGGGTGCCCTGCCGGCGCAGCATCGCCACGCCGACCACGGACACGGCGACGAGCAGCAGGATGGTCACGAGCACGCCGATGGCCTGCCCGATCGCGACGATCACCGCGATCTCGGCCAGCATCATGACCAGCAGGAGCACGAACACGGGCACGGGGTGCCTCCTTCTCTCTACCGGTCCAACGTACGAGCGCGCCCGATTGCTCCCGATCAGCCGTCGCGCGCCGCGAGAGCCTGCGTGACCAGCGGAACCTGCAGCGGCAGCCGCGCGATGGCGGCCGCGCGCAGTGCCGGGTGGGACAGCACCCGGACGGCCTTGACGTTGCCCGGGAACACGGCGACGAAGAAGGCCGCCGCGAGCGTCCCGCCGGCCCGTCGCGTGCGCGGGTTGGCGAGCAGCCCGGCGAGCCCCAGCTCCACGACGCCGGACGCGTAGGTCCAGAACCGGGCCGACCCCGGCAGCGAGGTGGGGACGATCGCGTCGAACGGCTTCGGCGCGGCGAAGTGCAAGGTCCCGGTGGTGGTCAGCAGCGCGGCCAGCCGCAACGCGGCCCGCCTCCCCGATCGGCTCATCTGCGCGACCCTAGCGGTGCGGCCCACGCGCCGACGCGGCCTCGACGATCCGCTCGGCTGCGCGGCTCTGGCGGTAGGGCCCACGGGGCTCGGCCTCCGGCCCCCGATCGCCAGCTTACGGGCCACCCCTGACAATTCCGCCTCCGGCCGAGCCGGCCTGTGGACAACTCCGAACTCGCGGGGGCCCCCCGCTTTCCAGTCTATGTGGGCATACCGACGATTTCGGCCGTGCGTGCGGGGCTGTGGACAACCTCGGGGCGCGAGTGGCGCGTTGTGACCGATCTTCTACACAACCTTGACGAGCGCTGGCACTGTTGTAGACGATAGAGGCACCCACCACGAGGAGGGTCCGATGGTGTCCTTCGACGCCCATCCGGACGGCTACCGGCATTGGCGGCTGCGGATCGAGGGTGAGATCGCCTGGCTCGAGCTCGACGTCGACGAGCAGGGCGGGATCCAGCCCGGTTACGAGCTCAAGCTCAACTCCTACGACCTCGGCGTCGACATCGAGCTCTACGACGCCACCCAGCGGCTGCGCTTCGAGCACCCCGAGGTCCGTGCGGTCGTCCTCACCAGCGCCAAGGACAAGGTCTTCTCCGCGGGTGCGAACATCCGGATGCTGGCCGCCGCGAGCCACGAGTGGAAGGTCAACTTCTGCAAGTTCACCAACGAGACCCGCAACGGGATGGAGGACTCGTCCGCGAACGGCCAGGTCTGGCTCGCCGCGGTCAACGGGTCCTGCGCGGGCGGCGGCTACGAGCTCGCGCTCGCCTGTGAGCACATCGTCCTTGTCGACGACAACTCCTCGACCGTCGCCCTGCCCGAGGTGCCGCTGCTCGGCGTGCTCCCGGGCACCGGCGGCCTGACCCGCGTCGTCGACAAGCGCGGCACCCGCAAGGACCTCGCCGACGTGTTCGCCACCCGCCCGGACGGCGTCAAGGGCCGCGCCGCGGTCGAGTGGCGGCTGGTCGACGAGCTGGCCCCGCCCCGCCGGTTCAAGGAGACGGTCGAGGAGCGCGCGCGTGAGCTGGCGAACCGGACCCGGCCGCGCGAGGCCACGGGCATCGAGCTGACGCCACTCCAGCGCGACCGCTGGGTCACCGCCGACCTCGACCGCGACGCCGGCACGGTCGCCATCACGGTCACGGCTCCCGAGCAGCCGGGCGAGCTCGAGGAGAGCGCCGAGTTCTGGCCGCTCGCCGTGACCCGTGAGCTCGACGACCTCATCCTCCGGCTCCGCGCCAACGAGCCCGAGCTGGGCACCTGGCTCATCCGCACCGCGGGCGACCCCGAGGTCGTCACCGGCTACGAGCGGCTGCTCGCGGCGGACCACTGGCTCGCCAACGAGATCGTCCACTACTGGAAGCGCACGCTGAAGCGGCTGGACGTCACCAGCCGCAGCCTCATCGCGCTGATCGAGCCGGGCTCGTGCTTCGCCGGCATGCTCGCCGAGCTGGCGTTCGCCTGCGATCGGCAGTACCTGCTCGACGACGAGGAGGCCGGCCAGGCGGGCACGCTCACCCTCACCGAGGCGAACTTCGGCACCTTTCCGATGGGCAACGGCATCTCCCGGCTGGAGTCCCGCTTCTGGGCCGATCGGTCCCATGTGGACACGTTGCGCAAGGAGATCGGCAACCGGCTCGGCCCGGCGGAGGCCAGGGAGCTCGGCCTGGTCACCGACGCGCTCGACGACATCGACTGGGAGGACGAGATCCGCATCGTCGTGGAGGGCCGCAACGCGCTGAGCCCGGACGCGTGCACGGGCATGGAGGCCAACCACCGGTTCGTCGGCCCGGAAACGATCGAGACCAAGATCTTCGGCCGGCTCTCCGCCTGGCAGAACTGGATCTTCAACCGCCCCAACGCGTCCGGTGAGGACGGTGCGCTGCGCCGCTACGGCACCGGCAAGAAGGCGGTCTTCGACAGGAGGCGGGTGTGACCACGTCGATCAACTACGACGACAAGATCCCGAACAACGTCGACCTGGCCTCGGACCGGCGCCTGCAGCGT
Organism: Actinophytocola sp.; assembly: GCF_050699915.1. Lineage (GTDB taxonomy): Bacteria > Actinomycetota > Actinomycetes > Mycobacteriales > Pseudonocardiaceae > Actinophytocola. The sequence goes on along the minus strand of NZ_JBOHGA010000044.1, from coordinate 26,066 downwards.
GCGCTGGAGGGCTGGCAGCCGAAGTTCATGCACTGGTGGGGCGAGATGGGCCCCACGCTGGAGACGCACGGCGTCTACCTGCGCACCGCGGTCAGCGTCGGCCGCGAGGGGTGGGCGCACTTCGACCACGTCAACGTGCCGGACTACCGCTGGGGGATCTTCCTCGCCGAGCGCGACCCGGACCGGCGGATCGCCTTCGGCGAGCACCTGGGCGAGCCGGCGTGGCAGCAGGTGCCCGGCGAGTACCGGGCCGACCTGCAGCGGCTGATCGTGATCCAGGGCGACACCGAGCCGGCGTCGGTGGAGCAGCAGAAGCTGCTCGGCCTGACCGCGCCGTCGCTCTACGACCTGCGCAACCTCTTCCAGGTCAACGTGGAGGAGGGCCGCCACCTGTGGGCGATGGTGTACCTGCTGCACGCGTACTTCGGCAAGGAGGGTCGCGAGGAGGCGGAGGGGCTGTTGCTGCGCAACTCCGGCAGCCCCGACTCGCCGCGCATCCTCGGCGCGTTCAACGAGGAGACCGCCGACTGGCTCGCGTTCTTCATGTTCACCTACTTCACCGACCGGGACGGCAAGTACCAGCTCGGCACGCTGAAGGAGTCCGCGTTCGACCCGCTGTCGCGCACCTGCGAGTTCATGCTCAAGGAGGAGGCGCACCACATGTTCGTCGGCACCACGGGTGTCGACCGGGTGGTCGAGCGCAGCGCGGCCCTGATCCGCGAGCACGACACGCTGGACATCGGGCCGCACGGCGGGATCCCGCTCGACATCATCCAGAAGTACGTCAACTTCCACTACACGGTCTCGCTCGACCTGTTCGGCAGCGAGACGTCGACCAACGCGGCGAACTACTTCACCGCCGGCCTCAAGGGACGGTGGCAGGAGACCCGCCGCAAGGACGACCACCTGCTCACCGAGGACGGCGTGTTCCTCGACCGGCCGGGCGCCGACGGAACCTGGAGCTCCGACGAGCTCTCCGCGCTGCTGGCGCTCAACCTCGACCTGCGCGGCGAGTACATCGCCGACTGCGAGACCGGGATCAAGCGGTGGAACCGCATCCTGGAGAGCGCCGAGATCGGCTTCCGGTTCGCGCTGCCGCACCCGGGGTTCAACCGCTCGGTCGGGGTCAGCGCGGGGTACCACGTCACCCCGGACGGCACGATCGTCGACGAGGCCACCTGGCGGGCCGCCAGCCACAAATGGCTGCCGACCGGGGAGGACCTGGCGTTCGTGCGTTCGCTGATGCACCCTGTCTACCAGCGCGGCAAGATCGCCAGCTGGGTCGCGCCACCTCGCAACGGCATCAACGGGAAACCGTTCGACTACGAGTACGTGTACCTCCCCTGAGGAGTCGACGATGACTCTGTCCCCCGCGACGTTCAACGCGACCGAGTACCTGCTCGACCGGCACCTGGCCGACGGCCACGGCGACCGTCCCGCCGTCGTGTGCGGACCCGTGACCCTCACCTACGCCGAGCTCGCCGAGGAGACCCGGCGGGTCGCCGAGGGGCTGCGCGCGATCGGGGTGCGGCCGGAGGAGCGGGTGATGCTCTGCATGGCCGACGGCGTGGAGCTGCTGTCCGGCATCCTCGGCGCGATGTACCTGGGCGCCGTGCCGGTCCCGGTGTCGACCATGGTCACCGGCGGCGAGCTCGCCGCCGTGCTCAACGACTCCCGGGCCCGGGTGCTGTGCGTGTCCGTGGAGTTCGTCGACGCCGCGCGGACCGCGCTCGCCACCGCGTCCGAGGTCGAGCACGTCGTGCTGGACGGCGAGGTCGAGCTCGCCGCGCCGGAGATCCACCAGTGGGTCGACCTGCGCACCGCGGGCGAGGCGGCCGCGCCGTACGCGACCTGGCCGGACTCGCCGGCGCTGTGGCTCTACACCTCGGGCACCACGGGCAAGCCGAAGGGCGCGATGCACCGGCACGGCAGCGTCCGGGACGTCGCCGAGCTGTACGGCAACGGCGTGCTGGAGGTCCGGCCGGGGGACCGGTGCCTGTCGGTCGCCAAGCTGTTCTTCGCCTACGGGCTGGGGAACTCGGCGTTCTTCCCGCTCGCCGCCGGCGCGACCGCCGTGCTGGAGCGGTCCCGGCCGACCCCGCAGGTGATGGCCTCCCTCGCCGCGGTGGAGCGGCCGACGCTGTTCTTCGGCGTGCCGACGTTCTACTCCGCGCTGCTGAACTCCGACGTGCCCGACGACAGCTTCGCCTCGGTGCGCCAGGGGATCTCGGCCGGCGAGCCGCTGCCGCCGGTGCTGTTCCACCGGTTCCGCGAGCGGTTCGGGGTGGAGGTCCTCGACGGGCTCGGCTCGACGGAGGCGCTGCACATCTTCCTGTCCAACCGGCCCGGCCGGGTGCATCCCGGCTCGTCCGGCACGCCGGTGGGCGGCTACCGCGTGGAGATCCGCGACGAGCACGGCGCGCCGATCTCCGCGGCCGGCGAGCCGGGTGACCTGTTCCTGTCCGGGCCGTCGGTGGCCACCGGGTACTGGTGCCGCACGGAGACCACGCGTGCGGTGTTCCAGGGGGAGTGGCTGCGGACCGGGGACACCTACGTGCGCAACGAGGACGACACGTACACCTGCCTCGGCCGGTCCAACGACATGCTGAAGGCGGGCGGCATCTGGGTGTCGCCGGCGGAGGTGGAGGAGCGGCTGCTCGAGCACCCGGACGTGGCCGAGGCGGCGGTCGTGGCCGGCCGGGACGCGGACGGGTTGGACAAGCCGATCGCCTGCGTGGTGCCGGTTTCCGGGCGCGCGGTGGATCCGGAGGCGCTGGTCCGGTGGTGCCGCGAGGAGCTCGCCGGGTACAAGCGGCCGCGGGCCGTGGTGCGGATGACCGAGCTGCCGAAGACGGCGACCGGCAAGATCCGCCGCAACGTGCTGCGCGAGCTGGTCGCCGACGAGCTGGTGGTGCGGCCGGTCGCGTCCGTGGAACCGCCGCCGGCGGTGCGCACCTGATGCTCGACGGGATGCCGCTGGTCGACGCGCACGTGCACGCGCCGCGGCTGTCCACGTTGAAGCCGGCGTGGCGGGAGTGGGCGGCGGAGTTCGGCGGGCGCTACGACTGGCGCTCGGCGTACTCCGCCGACGGCGACCCGGTGCCGGCGTCGCTGGACGCCCTGCTGGAGTCCGAGGGCGTCGACCGGGCGTTGCTGTTCTGCGAGTACAGCCCGCGGGCCACCGGCATCCAGCCGATCGAGGACAACCTGCCGCTGGTGGCGCACAATCCGGACCGGTTCCGGTTGGTGGCCAACGTGAACCCGCACCTGCACCACCCGGTCGCGGCCGAGGTGGAGCGTCAGCTGTCGATGGGTGCGGTGGCGCTGAAGGTGCACCCGGTGCACGGCGCGTTCTCCCCGGCCGACCGGGAGCTGTACGCCGCGTACGAGGTGTGCGCCGACCGCGGCGTGCCGGTGATCGTCCACACGGGATCCTCGACGTTCCCCGGGTCGCGCGCCCGCTTCGGCGACCCGGCGCTGCTGGTGGATGTCGTCGAGGACTTCCCGTCGCTGGACGTGATCTTCGCCCACGGCGGTCGGGGCTGGTGGTACGACGTGGCGGCGTTCCTGGCGCTGGCCAAGCCGAACGTGTGGCTGGACGTGGCCGGCCTGCCCCCGCACAAGCTGCCGACGTACTACGCCCGCCACGACTTCACCCGCCTGGCGACGCGGATGGTGTTCGGCACGGACTGGCCGGGTGTCCCCGGCGTGGCCCGCAACGCGCGAGCGTTCGCCGGGCTGGGCCTGCCGGAGGAGGTGCTCCGCGGCGTGCTGGCCGGCAACGCCGCGAAGCTCTTCCCCGGCCTCGGCATCTGACCCGGCTCAGCCGGGGATCTCGTCGAACTCCACGACCTGCCGCACCTCGACCTCGACCTCGTCGAACAGCTCGGCGTAGCTGGCCGCGAACGCGACGGCCTCCGCGCGATCCTTCGCGTTGATGAGCGCGAACCCGCCGATGACCTCCTTGGTCTCGGTGAACGGACCGTCGGTCACCGTCACCTTGCGGCCGGCCCGGCGGACCAGCGAGCCCTTCACCGACGGGTGCACGCCCTCCGCGGTGATCAGGACACCGCTGTCGACCGCCTCCTGGATGAAGGCGCCCATCTTCTCGATGAACTCCTGGCTGGGGTTCCACGCCTCGGGCCGGGTCTCGTCGAGCCGGTGCATCATCAGAAATCGCATTGCCACTCCCTGTTTCTCCCGGTCTGGTCGCTCCAGCCGGTCACCACCCCGTCGGACGACGCTCGGCGGATTCGACATCGCGGTGCAATGTGACGTGCGTCACCCTTGGCGCCTAGCGGGCCAGGACGAGGTAGGCGAAGCCCAGCACCCCGCGGTACGCCGTCAGGTACTCGTGTTCCCGGGCCGCGTGGCGTTCGCGGACCTCGGTCGCGTGGGGATCGTCGGGGTTGGCCAGCAACCACTCCCGCTGGCCGGCGCGGTGGCGGGACTCGAAGTCGTCCCACTCCCGCTGGCCGGCGGTGTCCAGGTGCAACACCTGCCAGCCGGCGTCGCGGCTTGCCGCGGCCAGATCGGCGAGCGGCAGGACGTCGTCGCCGAAGATCGCGTGGGCGGCCGGGGTCGGCGGGGCGGGCCAGCAGCCGTCGCCGACCAGCACCTGGCCATGCGGCACGATCTCCGCGAGCCGGGACAGCATCTCCCGCGTGCCGCCGAACGCGTGCGACGAGCCGACGCACAGCGCCCGATCGGCGGTGCCGCGCCACGTCGCGGCCGGTTGCTCGACGAACTCGACGGGCAGCCCGCGCTCGGCCGCCGCTCGCCGCCCACGGTTCAGCGCGTCCGCGTCGGTGTCCACCCCGGTCCCGGTGCCGCCACGGGCCGCCGCCCGCAGGAGCAGCTCACCCCAGCCGCAGCCGAGATCGACGATCCGGCCGGCCGGGTCGAGTCGGTCGAGCAGCAGTGTGGCGTGCTCCTCGGAGAGCGGGGTGTTCCACGTCAGCCGCGAGTACCGTGCGGCGGCGAGCGGGTCGGTCACTTCAGGTAAACCCTTTCCTGCGTGATCGGGTAGCCGGCGCGGGCGAACGTCGCCGCCATCGGGGTGTTCGTCATGTCCGTCTCGGCGGTGACCTGGTCCGCGCCCTCGTCGCGCAGGAGGTGGGTGGCCTCGACCAGCAGGTCGTAGGCGTACCGGTTGCCGCGCTGTTCGGGCACCACCGCGACCAGGCCGATCGTGTGGCTGTTGTAGTTGTTGCCCGGCACCGTCAGACCCACCAGCTCACCGTCCACTGTGTACGCCAGCCGCCACCACTCGCGTGGCGACGGCAGCCAGTGCAGGAACTCCAGCTGCTCCCGGGCGGCCTCCTCCGGACCACCCTTGGCCATCGAGCGCCGGTCGTGGGCGTCGAGCGACCCGTGGGCCACCCGGCGTAGGACGTCGGTGATCACCTCGTCGTCCGGCTCCGGCTCGAAGCGCAGCCGGCCGGGTCGCTCGGGCAGGCCGTCGGCCGGCGTCCACGCGTACCGCAGCCGTTCGACGAACCGGCGCATGCCGGCTCGTTCGGCGACCTCGATCCGCGCCTCGCCGGCCCGCCGCGTCTCCGGATCCTCCCGCCAGGCCGGCGGGAGGACCAGGCAGTAGTCCGTGTCGAACCCGGCCTTGCGCAACACCTCGACAGCCGCGTCGGACTCGTCGTCGCGGAAGTCCAGCCAGTCCAGGGCCTTCGGTGCGTCGTCGTCGGGAGCGCCCCACCACGCGGCGCGTGCCACGGGCCGGTCGCCGCGCAGCGCCAGCCATGTCCACTCGGGACGGTACTCACGCCTTTCGGTGAGCTCGCGGTAGTCGCGGCCCATCGACTGGACGCCGACCAGCGCCGGCTCGTGCAGGGACAGGAACAGGTTCTCCTCGCCCGCGGTGAGCGGGCGTACGACCAGATCGGTCATCGTGATTCCTTAGGAGTTCGCGCGCTCTAGCCCCGCGCGAACGCCCGAGCGGCGGGGTGGGAGCGCATGATCGACTCGGTGGACATCGCGCTCACCTCCTCTCGCTTCGTGGGCGTGGCGCAGACCCAACCACACCGACCGCCGGCCGTCCAACGGATTTACAGCGCCGTTTACAGAGGCAGCGCCTCGACCACGTCGGCGACCGAGAGGCCGGGCGTCGGGCCGCCGAGCAACGTGTACGCCACCCCGTCGACGACCGCGGCGCCGAGCCCGTGCCGGCGGTGGTCCAGCGCGGGCAGCGTCGAGACCTTGCCGTCCGCGTCGACGCACTCGACCTGGTCGAACGTGCCGTCGGGCGCCTCACCGCCGACCACGCAGCCGCCGCGGCCGGGCGCATGGAAGCCGGCGACGCCGCCGCGCGCGGTCGGCACGTCGCCGGCCTTGCGGACACGGTCGCCGGTGACGACGTCGACGTCGGTGACGTTCGTGTCGAGCCCGCCCTTGCGGCCGGCGAGGAACCAGGTGGTGCCGTCGCCGTCGGATGCGGCGGCGAGGTGCTCGCGGGGCGTGCCGAGCACGCCGATGCGTCGCCACCGGTCGTCCCGCAGCTCGAAGACGTCGCCGGCGAGCCCGTTCGGGCCGACACCGCCGGCGTAGACCAGGCGTTGGCCGTCCCAGGCGAGGGCGCCGGCGGCGCGGGGTTCGGGGAGTTCCGGGCCGTCGGTCCAGGCGCCGTCCTCGATCGTCCAGACGGTGTCGGTCGGCTCGTGGGTGTCCGTGTAGCCGCCGACGACCCAGAGGCGCTCGCCGTCGCCGGCGGCTCCGGTGTGGTGGCGCGGTTCGGGGAGGTCCGGACCGGCGGCCCAGGAGTCGGCGGCGGGGTCGTAGATGGCGACCTCGGTGGCGGCGCCGGCCTCGGTCAGACCGCCGGCGACCCAGATCTTCGCGTCGAGCACCCCCGCGGCCACCTCGGTTCGCGCGGAAGGGGCGCTCGACTTGTCCCGCCAGCCGTCGCCGTCGGGTTCGGGCTCGCTCGCGCACGCGGCGGCGGTGAGCAGGAGGGCGGCCGCGAGGAGGTGGCGCATGCGGTCGAGCCTAGGGCCGGGCGCCGTCGCCGAGCCGATCTTGTCGTACCCCCGTGGCAGAGTGCGCGACATGCCGAACCCGACCCGACGCCGAACCGCCCGCGCGGAGTTCGAGGCACGCCGCCGACACGGCCTCGTCGCGCGACAGCGGGCCAAGCTGGCCCGCCTGGCCGAACGTGAGGCCATCGAACAGGAGGAGAGCGAGAAGGGCCCACTGACAACCGAACCAAGAAACGACGAGGCCGCCTGACGAGGGGGACGGCCGGGGCTGGCACTGGCCCGCCAGCCCCGGCCGCGCGCGACGGTCCACGTTGTGCGGCCGCGCTTGTTAATGGACGCCCGCAACGTGGCTACTGGGCGGCTAGTTCGGACCAGCGTTGCTGTGCCGGGGTGCGCCAGCAGACGTGCTTGTCGTTGAACAGCGCCGTTGCCGTGGTGCCGCTCCACTTCGGGGGGAGCAGGTCGGTCGGCAGCTGCGGGTCCAGGAACGGGAAGCGCCGCCACTCGTGCACGAGCAGGGCCTGCGCGCGCAGGATCGCGTCGGGCGTGTCGGGCGTCAACGAGGCGAACTCGTCGATGAAGGCGTCGTAGTGCTCGGCCACCTCGGTGAGGTTCCACGCACTCGTCACCATCTGGCGCTCCTGACCCAGCGCACCGTAGTTCGCCAGAAAGGACATCGCCTGGCCGGACAGGGCCAGCTCGTCCAGGATGCGCTTCGCGTCGGACTCCGCGGCCGGGTGCGGGGTGATCCACACCCCGGCCGTCGGCGAGCCGAAACCCGCCCAGCTGAGCCGAGTTCGCAGCTTGTGCCGCAGGTCGCGCATCGTCTCCGGCACGGACACCAGCAGCACCAGCCACCGGCCGTCCCACGGGCGTCCGCCGCTGCCGAAGCCGTAGATCCGTTCCGCACCCTCGGCCAGCAGCCGCCGACCGGGGCGGGTCAGGCTCCAGCGCACCCGCCGGCCGACCCGGTCCGAGCGCAGCCAACCCTCGGCCGCGGTCCGGGCCAGCGCCTGGCGCGCGGCCTTCTCCTCGACGCCGAACAACGCGAGCACGTCGACGAGCGTGGCCGTCCACACCGGCTGGGCGTTCGGCAGCACGAACTCGCCGAGCACGGTCGTCAGCAGCGAGCGCGCGCTGCCGCTGCCGACCTCCCGCCGCCGGCTGACCACCGGCCGGGACACAGCCATCGACTCTCCCCGAATTCGTGCCGCATCGGCACGAACAAGTATCGCATCCGCGCGAGCGGCTACCAGAGCTACCAGAGACCCGGCGGCAGGTAGCCCTCGAGGGTCAGCAGCCGGCGCTTGGACTCCACGCCCGTGCCGCCGCTGAACCCGCCGAGCCCGTCCCCGGCGACGACCCGGTGACATGGCACGACGATGGGAATCGGGTTGCTGCCCATGATCGAACCGATACCGCGTGGCGGGATCTCCGAGCCGCTGCGCGCGGCCAGCTCGCCGTAGGTCACGACCCGCCCGTACGGCACGGTCTCGTACAGCGTGCTGAGCACCCGCCGCTGCGCCTTGGACATCAGCCGCCAGTCGACCGCCACGTCGAAGCTGCGGCGCTTGCCGCGGAAGTAGTCCCGTAACTGACCGAGCACCGCGGCAGCGGGCGCCGAGTCCTCGGCGTCCGCCAGTCTCAGCCGCGATGCGATCGCCGCGCGGATGTGCGGCGAGTCGGTGAACGCGGTGGCGACGAGCCCGTCGGCGGTAACCGCCGCGAGCACGTCGCCCAGCTCGGTCGGCACGCTGCCGAAGGCGACGCTGCCGGTGGACACGGCCCCGGTGTCGGTAGCCACGCTGCTCTCCGCCATGTCAGCCATTATGGGGACCCGACCGACGAAAAGCGCTACCCCCGCCGTCAAGCCGACTGCTCGGAGTCACCGATTCGGGGGAACGGCGAGGTGGAGAAGACCACCCCGACCGCTACCCCGAAGTACTCGGCGATCCGCAGGGCGAGGTACAACGAGGGGCTGTACTCGCCACGCTCCAGATACCCGATCGTCTGGTAGTGAACGCCGAGCGCATCCGCGAGCTGCCGGCGCGAGACCCCCCGCTCGACCCGTAGGACCGCGATCCGGTTGAAGATCGTCTCACTCATCAGGAACCGCTCACATCGTCCGCTGCAACGCCTTCTCGCGCCGCTCCGCGACGCTCGAACCCGACTCCCGCCGGGCCATCCTGCGCAGCACGATAGGGGCCACGACCAGACCGGCGATCGCCCAGGCGCCCAGCACGCCGATCATCTCCAGGTGCCGCCACGACTCGCCGATCTCCACCGCGGCGAGCTCCGGCGGCAGCATCGCCGAGCGCATGCCCAGGCCGAGCCAGTAGATCGGGAACACCTGCGCGGCGCCCTGCAGCCACTCCGGGAAGCTCGAGATCGGGTAGAAGATGCCCGAGATCGCGACCAGCCCCATCACCGGCATCATGATCACGCCGGTGTTGCGTGGGTTCGAGAACAGCGACCCGGCGATCGCGCCGAGCGGCAGCGTGGCGAACAGGCCTAGCACCATGACCCACAGCAGCGTGAGCCAGGCCGTAAGGCTCGTCAGCGCCAGGCCGTCGAGCATGATCGAGCTCGGGACGAGGATGATCGCCATGCTGGCCAGCGTCATCCCGGCGATCACGACGAGCTTGCCGATCAGGTAGCCGAGCATCCCGTTCGGCACGGCCTTGGCGCGCAGCAGCGTGCCGTCCTCGCGCTCCAGCGCCAGCGCCATCATCAGCGTGACCAGGCCGCTGAACGCGACGCTCATGCCGAGCAGACTGGGCAGCGTGCGCGCGCCGAGGTTGAAGTTCGTGCCGGGCACCGCCGCGCCCTTCATGAAGAACAGCACGACGAGGAAGATCAGCGTGGGGAAGATGTAGTTCCACAGGTCCTGGGCGTTGGTGAAGGTCTGCCGCAGCTCGATCCGGCCGCGCCGGATCCCGGCGCGCGCGGCGGCCATCGTGGGGCTCACCGGGTCACCTCCTCGAACTCGCGGACCGCCGTCTCGGCGCGGCCCGACTCGAACTGCCGGACCATCTCCATGTAGACGTCCTCGAGGCTCGCCCGGCGCACCTCGAGGTCCGTGATCGCCGTGTCGTGCTTGCGGAACAGCTCGCGCACGAACCCGGTCGCGTCCAGCGTCGAGTGCACGAACCGCTGGTCGTCGACTGTCCACTTGACCTCGGCCTCGGTGGACATCCGTCGCGCGAGCTCGTCGGCCGAGCCGTCCGCGATGATCGTGCCGCCGGCCAGGATCAGGATCCGGTCGGCGAGCTTCTCCGCCTCGTCCAGGTCGTGCGTGGTGAGCAGGATCGTCGTGTTCTCGTCGGCCAGCCGGTGCACCAGGTCGTGGAACTCCCGGCGCGCTTCGGGGTCGAAGCCCGCGGTCGGCTCGTCGAGGAACAGCACCTCCGGGCGACCCACGATGCCGATCGCCACGTCCAGCCGGCGCCGCTGGCCGCCGGACAGCCGGTTGATCTTCTTGTCGGCGTGTGCGGTGAGCCCGACGACCTCGACCAGCTCGTCGGGGTCCCACGGCCGGCGGATCCGGTCCGTGGAGTACGGCGCGTAGTACAGCCCCAGATGCTCGAGCAGCTCGCGCACCCGCCAGCGCCCGTGGTCGCGCCACGACTGCAGCACCACGCCCAGCCGCGCGCGCCAGTCCTCGTTCCCGTGGGCCGGATCCGTCCCCAGCACGGCGACGTGGCCGGCCGAGCGCATCCGGAACCCCTCCAGGATCTCGATCGTGGTCGTCTTGCCGGCGCCGTTCGGTCCCAGCAGCGCCACCACCTCGCCGGGTCGCGCCACGAAGTTCACCCCGGTCAGCACGTCCGTGCTGCCGTACCGCATCCGCAGGTCGCTGACCTCGAGTACGACGTCCTCCCTCACCTGGCGCACATCGCGCGCCGGTGCGTCCGCCTCCACCACGGCCACGGTCCACCTCCCATCGAATGTGTCCAACAAACGATAGCAGGTGTGCTACATCTAGTCGCAAGACTCATATCCGTGAACGCTCGGGTTCACGCAGTGACGATTCGGGCTACTCCGACGCCGGGCCGGTGAACTCGGGCCGCCGCTTGCCCCGGATGGCCGCGACGCCCTCGGTGACGTCCGGGCCGGAGAAGCCGAGGAACTCCAGGCCCAGCGACGCGTCGAAGATCGGCCCCGCCTGGCGCAGCCAGTTGTTCAGCGCGTACTTGGTGAACCGGATCGCCGACTGCGAGCCCGCCGCCAGCCGGCGGGCCACCTTCCGGGCCGTGTCGTGCAGCTCGGCCTGGTCGACGCACAGCGACACCAGGCCGATCCGTTCGGCCTCCTCGCCGGACAGCGGCTCGCAGGTCAGCAGGTGGTACTTGGCCTTCGCCATGCCGCACAGCAGCGGCCACACGATCGCCGCGTGGTCGCCGGCCGCCACGCCGAGCTTGGTGTGCCCGTCGATGATCCGGGCGTCCCGCGCGGCGATCGACACGTCCGCGAGCAGGCCCGCCACCAGGCCCGCGCCCACCGCCGGGCCCTCCATCGCCGACACGATCGGCTTGGCGCAGTTGATCACGTTGTAGACGAGGTCGCGTGCCTCGCGCAGCACCCGGATGCGCACCTCGAAGTCCCGCGACATGTCGCTGACCAGGTCGAGGTCCCCGCCGGAGGAGAACACCCCGTCCTCGCCGCGGATGATCGCCACCCGCACGTCCGGGTCCTGGTCGATCGTCTGCCAGACGCCGGCTAGCTCGCGGTGCCCCTGGTGGCCGACGGCGTTGAGCCGGCCGGGCGCGGACATGGCTACCTCGAGGATCCCGTCGCCGAGGTCGGCGAAGCGCAGGCTCGAGTACTGGGTCGCGTAGTCGTACACGCCCCAATGCTTACTCGATCGCGCTGCCGAGCAGCCAGTAACCCGAGAAGTACACGAGCTCCTTGTCGATGCCGCGCGCGTTCACCAGGTGCCGCCGCAGGTCGGTGATCGCGCTGGACTCGCCGGCCAGCCACGCGTAGGGCTTCCCGTCCGGGAACGTCGTGCGCTCGATCGCCTCGCGCAGCAGGCCGCCGCCCACCGCCGGCTTGCCCGCCCGGGACAGCCAGGTCAGCGACACGTCCGCGGCCGAGGACATCGGGGTGATCTCCGCGAGCGAGTCGACCTCGACGAACGCCAGCACACGCGCCCCGGCCGGCAGCGACTCGACGATCGCGGTGATCGCCGGCAGCGCGGTCTCGTCGCCGGCGACGAGCGTCCACGCGGTGTCGGCCGGCTGCTTGAACTCGTAGCCGACGATCGGGGTGTGCCGGGCGTCCGGCGCGAGGATCGCCATCCGGTCACCGGCACTCGCGCGGCCGGCCCAGCTCGAGCCGGGCCCGGTGTCGCCGTGCAGCACGACGTCGACGTCCAGCTCGAGCTCGCCCGGGCGGAAGTCGCGGACGGTGTAGGTGCGCATGGCCGGCCGCACGTCGTCGGGCAGCGCGCGGAACTCGGTGTACCAGTTCTCGCCCTCGGGTACGACCGGCTCGTCCTGGCCGGCCAGCGGGAAGAACAGCTTGATCCGCTGGTCCAGCCCGGCACTGACGATCCCGGCGAGGTCCGGCCCGGCGAACGTGATCCGGCGCAGGTGCGGGGTGACCTGGCTCGTCCGCACCACCGCGGCGCGGAACAGCGCGTAGGGCGTGACCGTCATGGCTGCCGCCAGCCGCTGTGGGCGAGCGGGGCGTCCCGCCGGGTGGTGATCGACTGCAGGATCTGTCCGGCGCGCACGGCGGTCGTGGACAACAGCGAGGAGGAGATCCCGTGCGTGTGCTCGGTGCTGCCCTGCAGGTACAGCCCGGCGCGCAGCTCCGTGTCGGTGTCGACGCGGTAGTCGCGGGTCACGACCGGCCGGTCGCGTTCGTCGCGCCGGCACTGCGCGCCGAGCTCGCCGAGCAGCCGCAGCGGGTCGGCGGGCCGGTAGCCGGTGGCGTAGACGACGACGTCGCAGTCCAGCACGGTCTTCTCGTGCGTGGTGAGCGACTCGACAGTCGCGCGCACGCCGTCGCCGGTCTCGACCGCCTCGGCCACCCGGGAGACGTTGAACAGCCGCAACCGGGGCGTGCCGAGCACCTTCTCCTGGTAGGTGCGCCGGTACAGCTCCTCGATCAGGTCGGTGTCCACGACCGAGTAGTTCGTGTTGGCGTGGTAGTCGAGGATCATCTCCTTGACGTGCTCCGGCGCGGTGTAGAACTGGTCCACCGCCTCGGGGTCGAACACCCGGTTGGCGAACGGCGAGTCGTCCGACGGGCTGTAGCCGTAGCGCGAGAACACCCCGCACACCTCGGCCTGCGGGAACCGGTCGTGCAGGAACTTGGTGACCTCGGCGGCGCTCTGCCCGGCGCCGACGACCGCGAACCGGCGGGGCGCCTCGTCGAGCTGCTCGACCCGAGCGAGCAGGTCCTTGTTGTGCCACACGCGGCCGGAGAGCGTTGCGCCGTCGGGTAGGTGCGGTTCGAGGCCCACGCCGAACACGAGGTTGCGCGCCCGGTAGGTCGTGGTGTCGGCGCCGTGCCGGGCGGTCACGTCGAACGAGGTGACCACGTCGTCCTCGGTCACCGGCTCGACCGCGATGACCTCGTGGCCGTAACGCACGGTGTGTGCGAGCCGCGCCGCCACCCACTCCAGGTAGTCGTGGAACTCCACGCGCAGCGGGAACAGCGACTTCTGGTTGATGAAGTCCACCAACCGGTCCGCACTGTGCAAATAGGACAGAAAGCTGAACTCGCTGGTGGGGTTCCGCATGGTGACGAGGTCCTTGAGGAACGACACCTGCATCGTCGCGTCCTCGATGAGCATGCCGCGGTGCCAGCCGAAGTCCGCCTGCCGCTCCAGGAACAGCCCGGTGACCTCCTCGCGGGACTCGGCCATGGCGATCGCCAGGGCCAGGTTCGACGGTCCGAACCCCACTCCGACCACGTCGTACACCTGGTTCGCCGGCATCCGTTTCCTTCCCTCGACCTGGCAGCGAGGTAAGCCTAACCTAAACGCAATCACTAAGGATAGGCTCGCTTCACCAAGGTCCAGTGATGGGAGAGTGATTTACATGCGCGTGGTCCTGTTCGGGTATCAGACCTGGGGATACCGCACGCTCGAGGCCCTGTTGTCCTCCGAGCACGAGGTAGTCCTGGCGGTCACGCACCCGGCGAGCGAGCACGCGTACGAGTCGATCTGGAGCGACTCGGTGGCCGAGCTCGCCGAGGCGAACGGGGTTCCGGTGGTGGTGCGCAACCGGCCGGACGAGGACGTGGTGCGGGCGTGCAAGGACGTCGACCCGGACATCATCGTGGCGAACAACTGGCGGACGTGGATTCCGCCACACATCTTCGAGCTGCCCCGGTACGGCACGCTGAACGTGCACGACTCGCTGCTGCCGGCCTACGCCGGTTTCGCGCCGGTGATCTGGGCGCTGATCAACGGGGAGCCGGAGGTCGGCGTGACCGCGCACATGATGAACGAGACCCTCGACGCGGGCGACATCGTGTTGCAGCGCGCGGTTCCGGTCGGCCCGACGGACACCGCGACCGATCTCTTCCACCGCACGGTCGACCTGATCGGCCCGATCGTGGTCGACGCCCTGGCCGCGATCGCGGCCGGTCGCCGGGACTTCGCCGCGCAGGACCCGGCGAAGGCGAGCTTCTTCCACAAGCGGTCCATCGAGGACAGTCGGATCGACTTCGGCTGGCCGGCCGCGGACCTGGAGCGGCTGGTGCGCGCGCAGTCCGATCCTTACCCGAACGCCTTCTGCTACCACGGATCCACGCGCCTGCGGGTGATCGAGGCGTCGGTCTCCACGGGCCGGTACGGCGGTACGCCGGGCCGCATCTTCATCAAGGAGGGCGACGGCGTGGTGATCGTCGCCGGCGCCGACGCGCGCTTCGGCCGCAACCACGGCCTGCTGCTGCGCCGAGTCCGCCTCGACGACGGCACGGAACTGCCGGCGACCGAGTACTTCCGCGCGATGGGCGGCTACCTCACTGCGCACCCGGCGTAGCGCCGGCCTCGCCCGTCATCAGGCCGGCCTCGGCCCGGATCCCGTTCAGCAGCAACCGAAGGCCGAACGCGAACTGGTCGGCCGAGCCCACGACGTGGAGCTGCGCGCCGGGCGGTGCGCCCGGCAGGGCCGCGAACACCTCGCTGACCTGGTGCCAGCGCTCGTCCCGGGTGCCGGCCGCCACGGCCATCGCGAGCGCCGCCGCCGCGTAGGCGATCAGGGCCTGCATCGACTGCACGGCCTTGGCCGGCGGCAGGCCCGCCTCGGTCAGCGCGGCCAGCATCACCGCGCCCAGCCGCCGGCCGTGGGCGCCCAGCGGCGGCCGGGACGCCACGTGCCCGGCGATGCCGGGGTGCCGCAGCGCTGCGTCGCGGACCGCGGTGACCAGTACTCGCAGCCGCGCGTCCCACGCGGCTGCCGGGTCCGGCTCCGGCACGTCGGCCATCGCGAGGTCGGCGACGGCGTCGAGCAGCGCCTCGCGGTCGGCGAAGTGGCGGTACAGCGCCATCGGGTCACAACGCAGCTCCGCGG
The DNA here is from genome assembly GCF_050699915.1 of Actinophytocola sp. Classification (GTDB taxonomy): domain Bacteria; phylum Actinomycetota; class Actinomycetes; order Mycobacteriales; family Pseudonocardiaceae; genus Actinophytocola. The sequence goes on along the minus strand of NZ_JBOHGA010000044.1, from coordinate 10,549 downwards.
CGATCCGCCGCATGCTCATCGCCGGCGGGCCATCCCTGTCGCCCACCCGCAGTGCCGCCTCGGCGATACGGTCCGGTGTCAGTGCCGTCGCTCGGGACATGACGCCATCCTGCCGCACCGTCTACGGCGTAGACAAACGGACAAGTCGTGTCTACGCTGTAGACATGACGACGACAATGTGGGCCCGGGTGGCCGCGCTGGCGCTCTCCGCCGGCACGTTCGTGTTCCTGTTCCTCAACGACTCGTGGCGGGCGGACAACCTGTTCCTCGTGCCGGACCTGCTGCTGTGCGCGGTCCTGGCCGTGGCGGCGCTGTTGCCGGACAGACCGGCGGTGCCGGCGCTGATCTACGCGTTCGGCATGGCCGCGGGCGTGCTCGCCGCCTCGGTGGCCTCCTACGCGGTGGACGGCCGGCTCGGCGCGGCGAGCCTGTTCGGCGCCGTGGTGGCGGTCGTGATGGCCGCCCTGCTGGCCGGACGGCGGCAGGGGGCGGCGGTGCCCGCCTAGGGCATGCGCTCACGCAGGGACTTGGGGCGCAGGTCGGTCCAGTTGGTCTCCACGTAGGACAGGCACTCCTCCCGTGGCGCGGGGCCGTGGGCGGTGTGCCAGCCGGCCGGGATCTCGGCGAAGGACGGCCACAGGGAGTGCTGGTCCTCGTCGTTGACCAGCACGTAGTAGCTGCCGTCCGGGTCCTCGAACGGGTTGGTCATCTCATGCCTCCGACTCCAGGATGGCCACCAGGTCCCGGCCGAGCGCGGCGACCGTGGCGCTGTCGAACAGGTCCGTGCGGTAGTGCAGGTAGCAGGCCACCGGTTCGCCGTCCGGTGGCTCGTAGAACGCTAGCGTGAGATCGGACTCCGTGCGCCGCACGGGAACCGCGGCGATCCCGCCCGGTAGGCCGGCCTGCTCGTGGTGCACCAGCATCACCTGCGGGCGGGTGTCGAGCAGGTCGGCGAGCGGGACGTCCTGGTGCTCCAGGTCGGTCAGGTTCGCGGCGCGGATCCGCCCGAGCAGGGTCCGGAAGTCCGGCTCGCCGGAGTTGTCGGTGCGCAGCACCACCGTGTTGAAGAAGCAGCCGACCAACTCGGCCAGCTTCGGCTCGGTCCGGCCGGCCACGAGCGTGCCGATCGGCAGGTCCGTCCCCGCGCCCCGGTCGGTGAGCAGCCGGGCCAGCGCGGCCTGCAGCACCATGAACATGCTCGTGCCGGTCGCCCGCGCGAGCGCGTCGATCCGTTGGTGCAGCGCGGGATCGAGCACGAAGCCGGCGAAGTCGGCGTGGTCGCCGCCTGGACCTGGACGATCCGCCGGCAGGGCGAGCCGGGGCAGGTCGGCCAGCCGTGAGCGCCAGTACGCCAGCTGACCGTCGCCGACCTCGGCGAGGACCTCGGTGGCCCAGACCGCGTAGTCGGAGTAGGTGACCGGCAGGTCCGTCCACTCGGGAGCGTGGCCGGCACGGCGCGCCTCGTACGCCCGGTTCAGGTCCCGCGACAGCGGCAGCACTGACCACTCGTCGACCGCGCGGTAGCTCATCTCCAGCCGGAGCGTCGCGTCCCCGGCATCCCGGCGAGCACGGAACAGCGCCGGGTCGCGCAGCGGCTCGTGCCGGTCCACCACGTCGTCGACGGCCGCCAACAGCGCGGCGGAGTCCACATCGGACCAATGGATCGCGAAGGCCTGGTCGACGCCGCCGGAGTGGTTGCGCTGCACGGGCGCGGTGACCGGTCCGGCGTGCGAGCGGCGGGTGAGCGGCGGGCGGGAGGTCGAGCTGCCGAGCCGGTCGGCGAGGGCGGCGACGGTCGGGGCGTCGAACACGTCCCGGATCGACAGGTCGGCGTCCAGCTCGGCGCGGACCCGGCCGCACAGTCGCATCGCGGCCATCGAGTGCCCGCCGAGGGAGAAGAAGTCGTCGTGCACGCCCACCGACGGCAGGTCCAACACCTCGGCGAACACGCGGGCCAGCCGCCGTTGCGCGGGTGTGGCCGGCTGCTCGTCGCCGGCGAGCGCGGCCCAGTCCACGGCCGGCAGCGCGCGGCGGTCCAGCTTCCCGTTGGGCGTCAACGGAAGGGGCCCGTCCAGCGGCACGATCGTGGCGGGCACCATGTGCTCGGGCAGGAACTCCGCCAGGAACGCCCGCAGCTCCACCGGGTCCACCATGCCAGTGGCCGGCGCGACATAGCCGACCAGGCGGGTCAGCGACGCCGAGCGGTCGGCCACCACCACGGCCTGCCGCACGGACGGGTGCCGGCCGAGCGTCGCCTCGATCTCGCCGAGCTCGATCCGGAACCCGCGCACCTTCACCTGGTCGTCGACCCGGCCGAGGAAGTCCAGGATGCCGTCGCGCCGCCAGCGCGCCCGGTCGCCGGTGCGGTACATCCGCGCACCGGGCCGGCCGAACGGGTCCGCGACGAACCGCGACGCGGTCAGCCCCGCGCGGCCGAGGTAGCCGCGCGCCAGGCCGCGGCCAGCGACGTAGAGCTCGCCGGCCACCCCGGGCGGCACCGGCCGAAGCGTCTCGTCCAGCACGTAGACCCGGGTGTTCGGGTCCGGCACGCCGATCGGCACCGCGCCCGTCCACTCCGGATCCGCCTGCCACAGCGTGGAGTTCACCGTCGCCTCGGTCAGGCCGTACGCGGCGAGCACGTTCAGCCGGCCCGCCCACCGCCGGATCAGCTCCGGCGGCACGGTCTCGGTGCCGACCAGGATCGTCGCGCCCGCCGGCAGCTCGCAGTCGTCGGGCAGCGCCGACACCAGCGACGGCGGCAGGATCAGGTGCGTCACCCGCTCGCGGGCCAGGAACCCGGTCAGCTCCCGGCCGGCGGTGCGCACCTCCTCCGGCGCGAGGACGAGCGTGCCGCCGACGCACAGCGCCATGGTCAGCTCGAACGCCACCACGTCGAAGCCCACCGAGGCGTACTGCAGCACCCGGCTGTCCTCGCGCAGCCGCATCCGGTCGATCGCGGTCGCCGCCAGCGAGGCGATGCCCTCGTGCGGCACGACCACGCCCTTGGGCCGGCCGGTCGAGCCGGACGTGTAGATCACGTACGCGGCCGAGTCCAGTTGGGACGGTCCGGGGCCGAACGGCGTGGCGTCGTCGAGGGCGACGCCGGGGGCGTCGAGCACCAGGCGGGCCGCGTCGGTGTCCGGGACCTTGCCGGTGGCCGACTCGGTCGTCACGACGAGCCGCGCGCCGGCGTCGGACAGCATGTACGCGAGCCGGTCCGCGGGATGGGACAGGTCCAGCGGCAGGAAGGCGGCGCCCAGCCGGGTGATCGCCAGTACCGCGGCGACCATGTCCGCCGAGCGCGGCACCGCGAGCCCGACGACGTCCTCGGCCGCGACCCCGTGCCGGCGCAGCAGGTGCGCGAGGCGGTCGGCCCGCTCGTCGAGCTGCGCGTAGCTGAGCGTGGTGGCCCCGTCGACCACCGCGTCGGCGTGCGGCTTCGTGGCTACGCAGCGGGCGAACAGCTCCGACATCGTCAGGGCGGGCACGTCGCGGTCGGTGGCGTTGAAGCCCACCACGACCTGATGCCGCTCCGCCGCGGTTCGCAGGTCCACATCGGACAGCGGGGCCGTCGGGTCGGCCACCACCGCGGCCAGCAGTGTCAGCAGCCGGTCGCCGAGCAGGGCCGCGGTCGCCGCGTCGAACAGGTCTGCGGCGTACTCCAGCCGGCAGTCGACCCGCCCGGAGCCGGCGTGGTCGGCGAAGCTGAACACCAGGTCGAACTTGGCCGTGCGGTTGGCGAACGGCACGGGCTCCGCCGTCAGGCCCGGCAGCGCCAGCTCCTCGGTGCCGACGTCGTGGTAGCCGACCATCACCTGGAACATCGGGTTGCGCGACGCCGACCGGGTCGGGTTGAGCCGCTCGACGACGGCCTCGAACGGCACGTCCGCGTGCGAGAACGCGGCCAGGTCGGTCTCCTTGACCGACGCCACCAGCCCGGCGAACGAGTCCGTGGCCGACACCCGGGTGCGCAGCACGAGCGTGTTGACGAAGAAGCCGACCAGCTCGTCGAGCGCGCCGTCCACCCGGCCGGCGATCGGCGCACCGAGCGGGAGGTCGTCGCCGGCGCCCAGCCGGTGCAACAGCGCGGCGACCGCCGCGTGCAGCAGCATGAACATGCTCGCGCCGGTCTCGTTCGCGAGCGCCCGCAGGCCCGCGGTGACCTCGTCGGGCAGCGACACCAGCTCCTCGCCGCCGCGGAACGACGGGCGCGCCGGGCGCGGGCGGTCCGTCGCCAGCTCCAGCTCCTGCGGCGAGCCGTCCAGGGTGCGCTGCCAGTAGGCGAGCTGCGTGCCGGCCACGCCGTCCGGATCGGCCGGGTCGCCCAGCAGCTGCCGCTGCCACAGGGTGTAGTCCGCGTACTGCACGGGCGGCGGCGCCCAGTCCGGCGCCGCGCCCCGCACCCGTGCGGCGTAGGCCGCGGCGAGGTCACGCATGAACGGCCGGTCGGACCACTCGTCGGTCGTGATGTGGTGCAGCAGCACGATCACCACGTGGTCGTGCTCGGCGGCGCGGGCGACGGTCACCCGCACCGGCAGCTCGGTGGCCAGGTCGAACGGCCGCGCCACGGCGTCCGCCACCGTGTCCTCGCCCAGCTCGACGACCTCCACCACGGGCCGCGCGTCCGACACGATCCGCTGGTACGGCACGCCGTCCCGCTCGACGAACACCGTGCGCAGCGCCTCGTGCCGGGCCACCACGTCGGCCAGCGCGGCCTCCCACGCGGGCAGGTCGAGCGGTCCGCGCAGCCGGAACACGAGCGGGAAGTTGTAGGCGGCGCGGCTCTCCAACTGTTGGATGACCCAGAGTCGTTGCTGTGCGGGGGAGAGCGGCACCTCGGCCGGCCGCTCGACCGGCACCAGCGGCGGGCGGCCGGTCCCGCCGTTCACGCCGACTCGGGCGGCCAGCTCGGCCACGGTCGGCGCCTCGAACAGGTCGCGGATGGCCAGCTCGACGTCGAGCGCGGTGCGGGCCCGGCTGATCAGCCGGGTGGCGAGCAGCGAGTGGCCGCCCAGCTCGAAGAACCCGTCGTCCACGCCGACCCGCGACACCCCGAGCACCTCGGCGAACAGTCCACACAGGACCTCTTCGGTGCGGGTGGCCGGCTCGCGGCCGGACGTGGTGAGCTCCGGGGCCGGCAGCGCCGCGACGTCGAGCTTGCCGTTCACGGTCCGCGGCAGGTGGTCCACCGCGACGATCGCGGCCGGCACCATGTAGTCCGGCAGCCGCTTTCGCAGGTAGGACCGAAGGTCTTCGGCGTCGGTGACGACGTAGGCGACCAGCCGGCCGCCCTGCGCGAGCACGGCGGCCTGGGTGACGGCCGGGTGCGCGGCCAGCACGGCCTCGACCTCACCCAGCTCCACCCGGTAGCCGCGGATCTTCACCTGGTCGTCGGTGCGGCCGAGGAAGTCGAGGTTGCCGTCCGGCCGCCGCGCCACCAGGTCGCCGGTGCGGTACATGCGCTCGCCGGGTGCGCCGAACGGGTCCGCGACGAACCGCTCGGCGGTCAGGCCGAGCCGGTCGTGGTAGCCGCGGGCCAGCCCGATGCCGGCGATGTACAGCTCGCCCGGCGCGCCGGGCGGCACCGGCCGCAGGCGGGTGTCGAGCACGTGACCGCGGGTGTTCCAGATCGGCCGGCCCACGGTCGGCGTCTCGGAGTCCACAGTGGACGCACCAAGCGTGTTGATCGTGTACTCGGTGGGCCCGTACAGGTTGTAGCCGTAGGTGCCGTCCGTCTCGCGCAGCCGGCGCCACACCGGGTCGGGCACGGCCTCGCCGCCGAGCAGGACCAGCGGCGGCACGTGACCCTCCAGCAGGCCCTCCTCGAACAGCAGCTGCGCGTAGGTCGGCGTGACGTTGACGACGTCGATGCGGTGCCGCTCGCAGTAGGCGACGAGTGCCTCGGCGTCGCGGCGCAGCTGTTCGTCGCACACGTGCACCTCGTGGCCCTCGACGAGCCAGAGCAGCTCCTCCCACGACATGTCGAAGGCGAACGACACGGTGTGCGCGATCCGCAGCCGCCGCCCGCCGGCCGCGGCGATGGCCGGCTCGAAGATCTCCACGCGGTGGTTGAGCTGCATGTTGGTCAGCCCGCGGTACGGCGTCACCACGCCCTTCGGCTTGCCCGTCGACCCGGACGTGTAGATCACGTACGCCGGGTGCTCGAGCGAGAACGGCGGCCGCTCCGCGGCGGTGATCTCCGTGCCCGGCAAGGAGTCCAGCTCGGCCAGTACCGCCGGGTCGTCGAGTGTCACAACGGTGGCCGAGAGCGCGGGATCCACTGTGGACATCGAGAGCAGGCACACCGGCCCGGTGTCGTCGACCATCATGCGCAGCCGGTCGGTCGGATGGTCGAGGTCCAGCGGCAGGTACGCGGCGCCGGTGCGCAGAACGGCGAACAGCGCCACCACCATCTCGACCGAGCGGGGCAGCGCCAGCGCGACCACGGTCTCCGGCGCGGCGCCGCGCGCGAGCAGCAGTCGGGCCAGCCGGTTGATCCGCTCGTCCAGCTCCGCGTAGGTCAGCGTCACGTCGCCGAACACCAGCGCCGACGCGTCGGGCACCCGCCTGGCCTGCTCGGCGAGCAGGTCGGCCACCGTCTGGTCGGGCAGCGGCTCCCGTGGTCCGGCCAGCGGGGTGCTCTCACCCGCCAGCAGCAGGTCCAGCCGGCCGACGAGCGCGCCGGGGTCGGTCGCGAGGCGGTCGAGCAGCGTGGTGAACCGGGTCAGGTAGGACTCCGCCGCCGCGTCGTCGAACACGTCCGGCCGGTACTCGAGCTTGACCTTCAGCGCCGGGCCGGGCGTGACCACGAGCGTGAGCGGGTAGTGGGTGGCGTCCACGCCGCTCGCGTCGGTGATCCCGTACTGCTCGCCCAGCTCGGCGAAGGACTCGGCGTCGACGAAGTTCTGCAGCACGAACAGCGTGTCGAACAGCGGCGCGTGGCCGGCCGCCTGCTGCAGCTCACCCAGCCCGAGGTACTCGTGCGGCATCAGCGCGGTTCGCTGGTCCTGGAGGCGGCGGAGCAGGCCGGCGACCGTCTCGTGTGGATCGAGGGTGACCCGGACGGGAACCGTGTTGAGGAAGAGGCCAATCGCGCTCTCCACGTTCGGCACCTCGGGTGGGCGGCCGGCGACCGTGGTGCCGAACACGACGTCGCCCCGCCCGGTCGTGCTCGCCAGCACCAGTGCCCACGCCGCATTGAGCAGCGCGTTGAGCGTGACTCCGGCACCGCGCGCGGCGGCCCGCAGCGGCCCGGCGTCGACCTCGACGAGGTGCCGGCGCGGGATCACCGGGCTCATCGCGACCTCGGCCCGGCCGACCAGCGTCGGCTCGGCGAGTCCGGCCAGCGCGTCCCGCCAGGCTTCGCGCGCCGCCGCGGTGTCCTGTGTGGACAACCAGGTCAGGTAGTCGCGGTAGGCCCCGGGGGTGGGCAGGTCGCGGTCGTCGCCGGCTCGTTCGTAGAGCGCGAGCAGCTGGTCGAGGAAGCGGCCCTGGGACCAGCCGTCCCACAGGATCAGGTGGTGGCTGGTGACGAGCCGGTCGGTGCCGTCGGCGAAGCGGATCAGCAGCATCCGGCACAGCGGCGGGTCGGCGAGGTCGAACCGCCGCGCGCGGTCGGCGTCCATCAGCTCCCGCGCGCGCTCGTGCGCGTCCGGGGTGCCGGCGAGGTCGACCACCTCGATGGGCAGCTCGGGCGCGGTCGCGACGAACTGGACCGGGTTCGCCACGCTCTCGCTGGTGAAGCCGGCGCGCAGGCTCGGGTTGCGGGCGAGCAGCGTGGCGCACGCCTTGCGCAGCGCGTCGAGGTCGAGGCGCCGCGCGAAGTCCATCGCGCTCTGGGCGGTGTAGACGTCGAGCCCGCTGGTGTCGTAGCCCGCGTGGAAGAACAGGCCCTCCTGCAGCGGCGAGAGCGGCCAGACCTCCTCGACCGGCCGGCCGGCGACCGCCCGGACCTGTTCGAGCAGCCGGGACCGCGCGCCCACGAGCTCGCCCAGCGCGGCCCGCCACTCGTCGGCGAGGCGCGCGACGTCCTCGTCGGTGAGCCCCCCGGCCCACGTCCAGGTGGCGCGCAGCCGCGGGCCGTCGGGAGTCTCCGCGCACAGCGCGTCGAGCGCGAGGACGTGCGACATGCCCATGTCCGGGTCGGGCAGCAGGGCGAGCGCGTCGGCTTCGGGCGCGGGCGCCCAGTCCTCGTGCCGGCCCACGGGGAAGCGGCCGAAGTAGTTGAACAGCACCTGTGCCGTGGACAGCTGGGCGAGCAGCGGCGCCGACTGCGCGTTGAGGTGGCGCAGCATGCCGTACCCGATGCCGTTGTCCGGCGCGGCACGCAGCACCTCGCGGACCGCCTCGGTCGTGGTCGCGCCCGCCGGTAGCCGGACCGGCTGGACGCTGGTGAGCCAGCCGACCGTCCGGGACAGGTCGAGGTCGCCCTCGCGGCCGTGCCGCTCGACGTCGACCAGCAGGTCGGTGTTGTCGCTGCCGCGCCAGCGGGTGACCGCGACGCGCAGCGCGGCGAGCAGCACCTCGGTCGGCTCGCCGGCCCGCAGCATCGCCTCGGTGTCCGATGTGGACAGCTCGACGACGTGCGCCGCGAGGTCGCCGACCCGGCCGGGCCGGGCGCCGGGGAGCAGGTCCGCGCCCGGGGCGAGCGTCTCGGTCCAGTGGGTCAGCTCGGCGAGCCTGTGCGGGGCCTGCGCCTGCTCGGCGATCGTGCGGGTGAAGCGGCGCAGCGACGTGGGCACCGGGTCGAGCTCGCCGCCGGCCCACGCGGTGGCGAGATCGGCGAACAGGATCCGCCAGGACACCCCGTCGACCACGAGGTGATGGGCGACGACCAGCAGCCGGCCGGGCTCGTCGCCGGCGTCGAGCCAGACGGCCCGCAGCATCGTGCCGTCCTCGGGCGCGAGCCGGCCCGCCGCGGCGGCGGACTCCTCCGCGACGACGGCCCGCGGGTCGCGGCCGGCCACGTCGACCCGGCGAATCTCGGCGGTCGCGGCGGGCTGGGCCTCGAGCGACCACAGCACCGGGGCGATCTTCGTCAGCGTCAGCCGCAGCCCGTCGTGCCGGTCCAGCACGGCCTGCAGGGTCGCGGTGAGCCGCTCCAGCGTCGCGTCGGCCGGCGTCTGGACCAGCATGGAGAGCGTGAAGCGGTCGATGGGGCCGCCGCGTTCCCGCAGGTGGTGCACGACCGGCAGGAGGGTGACGTCGCCGACGCCGTCGGTGTCGGCGACGGAGTCTCCGGCGGACACGGCGGGCGCCGGCGCGGCGAGGGCCGCGAGCGCGGCCGGGGTGCGGTGCTCGAAGACGTCCTTGGGGCCGACGTCGATGCCGGCCTTGCGGGCCCGGCTCGACACGGTGATCGACAGGATGCTGTCGCCGCCGAGGGCGAAGAAGTCCTCGTCCGCACCGACTCGGTCGATTCGCAGGACGTCGGCGAAGATGTCGCACAGGGTGCCGGCGCGCTCGTCGCGCGGGCCCGTTTCGGTGCGGCGAACCTCCGGGGCCGGCAGCGCGGCGCGGTCGAGCTTGCCATTCGGGGTCAGCGGCAGCTCCGCCAGCGCGACGATGGCGTCGGGCGCCACCGGCAGCGTCCCGGCCAGCGCCGCCGACACCGCCTCGGTGTCTACTGTGGACGGCGTGACGTAGCCGACCAGGCGGGTGCCGTGGACGGCGGCCGCGGCCGCGGTGACGCCGGGCCGTGCCGCGAGACGGGTCTCGATCTCACCCAGCTCGACCCGGTTGCCGCGGACCTTCACCTGCCGGTCGGCGCGGCCGAGGTAGACCAGCGCCCCGTCGTCCAGCCGCCGCACGAGGTCGCCGGTCCGGTACATCCGCTCACCCGGCCCGCCGTACGGGTCCGCGACGAACCGCTCCGCGGTCGGCCCGCGCCGGTCGTGGTAGCCGAGGGCCAGCTGCGCCCCGGCGACGTAGAGCTCGCCCACGTCCGCCGGCCGCAGGTAGCGGTCCAGCACGTACAGCCGGGTGTTGGCCACCGGGTGTCCGATGGGGACGGTCCCGTTCGCGGTCGTCCCGTCGTGCCGCCACCAGGCCACCTGCACGGCCGTCTCGGTCGGCCCGTAGACGTTGTACAGCGGCCCGGACCAGCGGTCGGCGACCTCGCCGGTCAGGGCGTCGCCGCCGCTGAGCACGCGCAGCTCGCCGAGGCCGGCCTCGCGCAGGGCGGGCAGCAGCGAGGAGACGGCCAGCAGGGTGGTGACGCCGTGCTCGCGTGCCGTGGCGGCGAGCCGGGCTGGGTCGCGGTGGCCGTCCGGCTCGGCCAGCACGACCGCGGCGCCGGCGGACAGCGGCCAGAGGATCTCCAGCAGCGACGGGTCGAAGCTCGGCGAGATCTGGTGCAGCACCCGGTCGTTAGCGTCGAGCGGAAGCTCGCGGTTCAGCCAGGTGAGCTGGTTGACCAGCGCGCGGTGTGGCACCGGAACGCCCTTGGGTCGCCCGGTCGAGCCGGACGTGTAGATCAGGTACGCGGGATGTCCGGGCGTGGCGTGCGACGGCCGCGCGGGGCCGGCATCGGCGCGGGCGGCCCGGACGT
>NZ_JBOHGA010000043.1:0-35602 GCF_050699915.1 Actinophytocola sp. | reverse complement strand
GGCTCGTGTCGCACGAGCCCGCCACGACTCTCGGCAGCTGTCAGCAGCGCACGAGCAGACCGGTGAGGGCCGAGCACGTCATGCTCGCGTGGTCGTTGGCCGCCTCGGGGTCGGTCGGTGTGCTCTGCTGCCGCTGGACCGTGGTGGTCAGCGAGCCGATGGTGAGCAACCCGGCGCGGGCGGCGAACGTGACGGTCCGGCTGGTGCCCGCGGCCAGCGCGGCGAGGTCGCAGCCGACCGTCCGGGTGGTGCCGACCCGCGCGCAGCTGGTCGAGCCGGCGAACTGCAGCCCGGCGGCGTAGGTCGCGACGAGCCGGATGTCGGTCGCGTCCGCGGGGCCGGCGTTCCGCACGCGGATCGAGTACTCGATCCGCGAGGTGAGGATCCCACGCGGCGTGGCGGTGATCGTCACGCCGAGGTCGGCGTCCGGCGAGGTGATCGTCAGCAGTGGCCCGTCCAGCGTCGGGAAGCCGAAGTTCTCGCTGTCGAGCGAGTGGCGCAGCCGCACGTCTCCGAGGGCGGCGTCGTCCTTGATCCGCAGCGTCCAGGTGACCGTGGCGCCGGCGTCCGGTACGAGGTCACCGACGTACGAGCGGAAACCGCCGAGGAAGTCGTTGCAGGGGAGCAGACTGCCCTCGCAGGACACGATTTCGGCGACGCCGCCGATACCGGTCAGGGTCGGCCGCGCGCCGATGATCGTGAAGTCCCTGGGGTTGTAGACCTCCTGCGTGACGGTGAAGGTCTCGCCCCGGTCGATCGAGGTGGGGCTGACCGAGACGGCGCTGGAGTCGGGCGGCGCGGCGACGGCCGCGGACGGCACGACGAGCAGGGCCGCGGCGACGGCCAGTCCGAGGGCGGCGATGCGAGGCAGGTTCATGATGAACGCTCCATTTTGCGATCGCGGAAGCCGATCCCCGCGCCGGCACATCGGTTCGTAACTCGTGGTCGGCGCGGTGACCGTTACGACCTCTCTCGTCGTGACACGAAAGATCACCCGATAGTGGAACAATGGTTCACAGATCGATTGGACACCGAGTGATCGGAGGGTGCGCATGCCTCGCCGGCGGCGTCGCCTGCTAGTGCTGGCGTGCGTGGTCTTGCTCGGGATCGGCGTGGTGGTCGCCCTCACGACGACAGGGGGACCGGCGAAGGAGGACGCGAGCCAGACCTCGCCGTCACCTTCCGCGCAGGCGGACCGGGGGCGGCCGCTCATCGGTCCGGCCAGCGGCAAGGCGCTGCACGTGATGTCGTTCAACCTGCGGTTCGCCGCGGCGCGCGACTCCCAGCCGTGGTCGAAGCGGCGCCCGGTCACGGCCGAGCTGCTGCGCCGCGAGCAACCGACGATCATCGGCACCCAGGAAGGGCTGTGGCGCCAGCTGCGCGACATCGACCACGACCTGCCGGCGCACTACGAGTGGATCGGCGAGGGCCGCAAGGGCGGCAGCGAAGACGAGTACATGGCGGTCTACTTCGACAGCAGGAGACTCGACCCGTTGGAGTACGACCACTTCTGGCTCTCCGACACGTCCGACGTGATCGGCTCCAACACCTGGGGCGCCGACTACATCCGCATGGTCACCTGGGTCCGCTTCCACGACCGGACGACGGGCGGCGAGCTCGTCGTCCTCAACACCCACCTCGACGACGAGTCCGCGTACGCCCGCGATCGGGCAGCCGACCTGATCCGCGACCGCATCGAGGCGTTCCCCCCGGACGTGCCCGTGATCGTCACCGGTGACTTCAACATCGGGGCGGGGGACTCCAGGCCGTTCGAGACGCTCATCGACGCCGGCATGGCCGACACCTGGACCGCCGCCAAGACGAGGCGCAGCCCGGTCTACCACACCTGGCACGGCTACCGGGGCCTGCAGCCGGGCGGCTCCCGGGTCGACTGGATCCTGACCAGGGGCGCGGCGTCGGTCGCGGCAGCGGGGCTGAACACCTTCGCCGTCAACGGCCAGTACCCGTCCGACCACCTGCCGGTGCAGGCTCTGTTCACCCTCCGCTGAGGCGCGTCACCACCGCAGCAGCGTGAACCCGCCCGCCACCACGCGGGCCCGCACCGTGGGCCCGGTCGCCGTGGTCCGGCCGACGAGCCTTCCCTTGCCGTCGTAGGTGAGCACGGTCGCCCGCGCACCGGCCGGCACCGGGACGGCGTGCGTCCGGGTGCCCGAGGCCGCGCTCTGCAGCACGGCCGCGCGCTCGTACACCACGTGCGTCACCTCGGGGCGCAGCAGCAGTGCGTCCACTGTGGACTCTCCGGTCGCCGTGGTGGTGACGGAGGTGGCGGTCGCCGGCAGGGGAGTGGGCAGCGTGACCGGCAGCAGCGCGCCCGGCGCCGGTGAGGCACCCTGTGGGTGGCCATCGTGGTCGACGGTCCCCAGGCGCGTCCCGCTCGCGGCCCACGTCGTGCGGCCGTGTCCGGGCACGCGGTCCACCACGGCAGCCACCAGTCGTGGTTGACCACCTGCCGGCACCGTCCACTTGGCACGCTCGCCCGCGCCGAGCCGCAGGTAGCTCCCGCCGCTCCACTGCGACTCGCCCGTCCAGGCCGACTCCGGCGTCACGACCGCGCCGCCGGTGGCCGTCTCGCCCTCGACGAGCACGGGCTGCTCACGATCGGCGACCCCGGACGCGGCGCGCGCCGCCCGCGCCAACGACGGCGACGCGTCCAGGGCCAGCATCGTGAGCAGCCCGTGGATCGTGGACTCCGCACCGGAGTTCCGGTTCACCACGCCGTCGCCGCTCACCCCGTCCGCCGTACGGCCGGTGGCCGGGTCGTAGGTCGGCTCGCCCGAGGCGTTGGCCCCGAGGAACCAGCCGGCGCTGATCCCGGCGAGCTCGCGCAGCCCGGAGCTGCCGGTGAGCTCGGCCACGGCGGCCAGCGACTGCACGCGCGAGTCCACGCCGTAGGCGATCTGCGTGCGGTCCACCGGCGCGGGCAGCCAGCCGTTGTCCGGCCCGCCCGCGGCCAGCAGGTACGGGGTGAACGTCGCCGCGTCCGCGACCGCCGGCCGGGCCAGGTCGGACCGGTGCAGCACGGCGGACGCGCGGGCCAGCGCGGCCGGCATCTGCGAGGCCCACCCGTGCCAGTCCGAACGGGACAGTGCCCACGGCAGGATCGCGCCGTACGGCCAGTGTCCCGCCCGGTCACCCGAGCCCACATCCGATCCCATGGCCGCGACACCCTCGGCCAAGCGGGACAGCGCCGTGCGTGCCGCGGCGCCGCCGCCGGCCGACACGTACGCCGCGAGCCCCAGTACTGCCTCCGCCGACGCGTCCGCGCCGTCGACGACGAGCCACGCCGGCACGCGCACGCCGTCGACCAGCTGCCACTGCCCGTACTTCGCCAGCACCTGCCGGTCCAGTGCCGCGATCGCGAGATCGAGGCGGTCGCGCAGGAACCTGCCGAAGTCGGTGCCGCGGAACGCCGCGTAGCCCTCACCCAGCGCCCAGATCGTGCGCGCCAGCCAGTACGACGGGCCGGAGTCGGACGGGTCGGGCAGCTCCACCGGCTCGGCGCTCGGGTTGAGCGCGCCGTCGGGCTGCATCCACAGCACCACGTTGCCGGCGTTGCGACCGTCGGTGGTCTGCAGGTAGGTCAGTCCGCGCAGCAGCTGGTAGGCGTGCTCCCGGCTGGTGTCCGCACCGGTCTGCCGCCAGTGTCGCAAGTAGACGACCGCGGCGCGGGAGACGTCGTCGGCGTTGAACGCGCCCTGCGAGTAGGTGTCCGTCTCCGGGTCGTACTCGCCGCCGCCGATCCGGTCGTAGTGCCCGTCCTCGCGGCGGTCGGCGTAGGTCCACAGCACGCCCATCGACGGCTCGGTGCCCAGTCGGTAGGTGGTGTGGCCCGCCTGCGCGGGCGGGGTGACGGTGTTGCCGAGGAAGTCGAGGTGGGCGAGGTTGGTCAGCGGTCCGGTCGCCGGCTCGGCGACCGCGGACACGGGGGCGACGACGGACAGTCCGATGAGGACGGTGACGGCGAGGGCAGGTAAGCGCATGGGAAGCTCCTCAGGGAACCCGGTCGAGCCGGGCGACGCCGATCTTGGTGTCGGCCATGCCGTAGAACACGTAGCGGACGCCGTCGATCTCCTCGATGGCGGTGGGGAAGACGACGTTCGGCACGGTGCCCGCCTTCTCGTCGTCGGTCTCGGCGGTGAGCATCGGTTCGGTCGAGCGGTCCAGCACGCGGCTCACGTCGGTCGGATCCAGGATCAGTGCGCCGGCCGCGTAGGACACCCGCTGCTGCTGCGGCTGCCACGGGTCGTCGATGGCCCCGGTGACGCCGTGGTGCAGCACCAGCCAACCCTCGTCGACCCGGATCGGGGCCGGCCCGGCGCCGATCTTGAGCGCCTCGAAGCCGTGCTCGGACAGCGCGACCAGCCGGTGGTCTCCTTGCCGGACAAGGGCGTCGAGGTCCCGCTCGACGTCGGCGGCCGGGACGTAGGACACCCAGATGCCGGGGCGCTCGTCGGTCACCCCGGCCGGCAGGTGCACGCCCTCGCCCTCGCGGAACCAGCCGAGGTCCCACATCGGCCGGTGGAGCATCGCGTACGCGGGCTCGCCGTCGGGGCCGGGCACCGGTTCGGGGAAGAACACCGCGTCCTTGTTGGGGAACAGGTTCAGGTCGGTGTCCAGGCCGGGTTGGTAGCGGAAGTGGATCGGGCCGAGCCGGCGCCACTCGGTCAGGTCCTTCGACACGGCCAGCGCCAGCTTCGGCCCGAGCGGCCCGTAGGCCACGTAGGTCATCACGTGCACGCCGAGCCGCGGGATCCAGGTGACCCGCGGGTCCTCCACGCCGGCGTTGTGCTTGCCCCGCTCCCAGCCCTCGTCGGGCGCGAGCACGACACCCCGGCGGGACACCCCGGCCGGCACGCCGTCGACGAGCTCGACCTCGGCCAGCCCGACGCGGGAGACGTTGCCCGCGGCGACCAGCCGCGGCAGCAGGTAGAGCCGGCCGTCCGGGCCGATCCCGCTCGCCGGGTTCAGCACGCCCTCGGCCTCGAGCTCGTTGCCGGGCTCGGGGGACATGAGCACGCCGATACGGGTCAGGGTGTACGGAGGAGTCAACGAAGATCAGCCCTTCACACTGGATCCGAGGTCGGTCGCGACGAAGCGGCGTTGGAAGATCACGAACAGCACGATCACCGGTCCGGCCAGTACGCAGGCGCCGGCGAGCAGCGCGCCGAACGGGTTGGCCGCCCGCGCGGCGACGTTGCTCATGTAGTTGGCGAGCGCCACCGCCAGCGGCTGCATGTCCGCCTGCTTCGTGATCAGGAACGGCCAGAGGAACTCGTTCCACGGCCCGATGAACGTCAACAGCACCGCGGTCAGCAGGGCCGGCTTCACGAGCGGCAGCGCGATCCGGAACAGGATCGACAGCTCGCTCGCACCGTCCACCTGGGCGGCCTCGAACAGCTCGCGGGGCAGCTGCAGGAAGTACTGCCGGAACACGAACACGGCGGTCGAGTTGATCGCGAACGGCAGGATCATCCCGAGGTGGGAGTCGCCGAGCCCGTAGGTGCGCACGATGAGCACGTAGAGCGGGATCGTCAGCAGCTGGAACGGGATCACCTGCACCAGCAGCATGAGGTTGAACAGCAGCGAGCGACCGCGGAAGTGCAGCCGGGCGAGCGCGTAGCCGGCCAGTACGCCGAACACGACCGTGCACAGCAGCACGCCGCCGGTGAAGATCCCGGAGTTGACCAACGCCGTGCCGAGGTCGATCCGCTCGTCGATGTCGCCGTAGTTGTCGAAGGTCAGGTTGCCGGGGTTGGGCAACGCGCCGCCCGGTGAGCTGTCCGGTTCGGACTGCAGACTCCCGACGAGCATGTAGTAGAAGGGAAACAGGAACATCAGCGCGCCCACGGCCAGCGCCAGCAGCCGCAGCGGGTGAACCTTGCGGGTCATCTAGTCACGCTCCAGCAGCCGGCGGTTGACCAGCGAGATGATCAGCACGCCGATCACGAGCACGATGCCGATGGCCGCGGCGAACCCGGCCTGGCCCTGTTCGATGCCGCGCTGGTACATGACGAGCACCGGCGACGCGGACGCGCCGTTCGGTCCGCCGCCGTTGGTGAGCAGGTAGGGCTCGGTGAACAGGTTCGCGCCGGTGATCGTGGCCAGCAGGACCACCAGCGTGGTCGCCGGCCGCACCCCGGGCACGGTCACCGTCCGGAACGAGCGCCACCGCGTCGCGCCGTCGACCGCCGCCGACTCGTACAGCTCCTTGGGCACGTTCTGCAGCGCGGCCAGGTAGAGCAGGATGAAGAAGCCGAGCTGCTTCCACGTCACGAACACCGCGATCACCGGCATCGCGAGCGTGCTGTTGACGAGCCAGGACGGGTCGGGCGCGAGGTCGCCGAGCATCGAGTTGACCAGCCCGCCGGAGCTGAACAGGAAGTACCACACGCCGACCACCGCGACGCTCGCCGTGACGTACGGAACGTAGAAGCTGACCCGGAAGAACGTCCGGAACGGGATCGCCGCGTTGAGCGCCGAGGCGAGCCCCAGCGACAGCGCGACGGTCAGCGGCACGTTGATCACGAGGAAGATCGCGATGTTCAGGAACGAGCGAAGGATCGCGGGGTCGCTGAACACCGCCGCGTAGTTCGCGAGCCCCACGAACGGCCGGTCCACCACCGCACCCGGCGCGGCGAAGAACCAGTCGTAGAAGGACATGTAGACCGCGATGCCCAGCGGGTAGGCGAAGATCGCCACCAGGAACACCACATAGGGCGTCACAAACGCTAGACCGATCGGCTGCCGGCCGAGCAGCGGCGACCGCCGCCGGGGACGTGTGCGCGTCATGTGTGTCCGATCAGGACTGGCCGGCGAGCTGGTCCACCTTGGCGGCCGCGTCCTGCAAGGCCTGCGTCGGGTCGGCCTTGCCGAAGATCACCGAGTTGCTGTACGCGTCGCGCACGGCCTGCCAGATGGCGATCGAGTTCGGCACGTTGGGCACCTCGACGGTGCGCTCGGTGAGGTCCGCGAACTCCGTGTACGCGGGGTTCTTCTCGAAGTAGTCCGGGTAGGCCTCCTGCAGGCCGGTGCGCAACGGCATCTGGCCGGTGGCCTCGAGGAACGCGCCGTCCTGCTCCTTGCTGGTGGCGAACTTCAGCACCTCCCACGCGGTGGCGCGGTTCTCGCACGCGGAGTACATCGCGATGTTCTTCGCATCGCTGAACGTGTGGATCTCCTCGACGGACCTGCCCTGCGACGTCGGCACTGGCGCTGAGCCCCAGTCGACCTTGTCCTTGTACACCGGGATCGCCCACGGGCCGACGATCGCCATGGCCGCCTTGCCGTCGGCGAACGCGTCGCCGTTGTACTTCTCCTTGCCGGCCAGGCCCTCGGCGTAGACCTGCTGCCAGAACGCGGCCACCTGCTTGCCCTCGTCACCGGCGAACGTCGCCTTGCCGTCCTCGACGAGCAGCTTGCCGTCGGTCTCCGCGGCGAACAGCGGGTAGAAGTCGAACCAGCTCTGGAAGAACTCGCTGGAGGGGGCGGGCCAGATCGCGTACTGCGTGCCGCCGCTCTTCACGACCTTGCGCGCGGTCGCGAGGAACTCGTCGTAGGTGGCCAGCGGCGGGTTCTCCGCGTCGATGCCCGCCTTGGCGAACGCCTTCTTGTTGTAGAAGATCACCACCGGGTTCGACTTCCACGGCAGCTGGTAGTACTTGCCGTCGGGGGAGCGGTACTGCTCGGCGGTGTCGCCGGTGCGCTCCTCGATGTACTCGCGTGCGCCCGGGAAGTCGTCCAGCGCGACCAGCCCGCCCTGCTTCTGGAACTGCGGCACCGCCGCGGGCGCGGTGTTGAGCACCAGGCACGGCGCGGTACCGGCGGTGATCGACGCGCCGATCGCCTCCTCGGCCGTCTTGCCGGCGGGGATCTCCTGCGCGGTGATCTTCTCGTCGGGGTGCGCGTCGTTCCACGCGGTCACCATCTCCTTGCCCCACGCCACCTCTTCGGCGTTGTTGGAGTACCAGATGGTGATCGGGCCTTTCTTGCCCGCGGACTCGGCGGAGTCGCCGCCTCCGCCGCCACTGTCCACATTGCACGCGGTCAGGGTCAGCGGGACGACTGCCAGCAGACTGATCAGGGTGCGCTTCATTGCGTCTCCGAACTCGTTGGGGGTCGTGTCAGGGAGCCGAGGTGGATCTGCGCAGGATCAGCTCGGCCGGTGCCAGTGCGGTGTCGGCGACCTGCTGCTCGTCGATCTCTCCGTCGATCACTGCGAGCAGCGTGCGCGCCGCCACCTCCCCCCAGCCGCGGGCGTCGGCGCGCACGGTGGTGAGCGCCGGGTGCACGTAGCCCGCGAGGTCGGTGTCGTCGAAGCCGGTGATCGACAGGTCGTCCGGGATCCGGACGCCCAGCTCGGCCGCGACGGCGATGGCAGAGAGGGCCATTACGTCGTTGGCGTAGACGATCGCGGTCGGCCGGTCCGGCCCGGTGAGCAACCGGTGGGTGGCCGCCCGCCCGCCGGCCGCGGTGAAGTCGCCGGGCTCGACCCGGCCGGGCGGCAGGCCCGCCTCGGCCATCGCGTCAGCGAAGGCCTGGCTGCGGGCGATCGCGTGCAGGAAGGGCTCGGGGCCGGAGACGTGGGCGATCGCGGTGTGGCCGAGGCCGGCGAGGTGCCGGACCTCGGCGGCGATGCCGGGCCGGTCGTCGAGGATCACCGCGGGGAACGGAGTCGGCACGTCGGGGCGGTTCAGGGTGACCGCGGGCAGCCCGATCTCCTCGAGCAGCGCGATCCGCGGGTCCGCCTCGCGCAGGTCGACGAGGAACACGCCGTCCACCCGGCCGTCCCGGGCGAGCCGCCGGTAGCCGGCCTCCTCGGCGGCCGGGCTGGTCACGACCTGGAGCACCAGCGCCTGGTCGCGCTCGGCGAGGACCTTCTCCACCCCGGCGATGAACATGGGGAAGAACGGGTCCGCGCCGACCAGCTCGGGGTCGCGGGCGACGACGAGGCCGAGCGCGAAGGCCCGGGAGGTGGACAGCGCGCGAGCCCGGTGGTTGGGCGACCAGCCCAGCTCGGCGGCGGCGTCGAGGATGCGCTGCCGGGTCTCGCTGCTCACCCCGGCCCGGCCGTTGAGCGCGAAGGACACCGCCCCCTTCGACACTCCGGCGTGGCGGGCCACGTCGGAGATGGTGGGGCGGCGCGCGGTCACGTAGGTGCTCCTCCCGGTCGCCATAAACCGGTTTATCTGGACGCACTAAACCGCTTTACTAGGGTCGTGTCAAGTGGACCGTGGTGGCGCGGGGCCGTCGTGTACCAGATCTACCCGCGGTCCTTCCTGGACACGACCGGGTCCGGAGTGGGCGACCTGGACGGGGTCACCGCCCGGCTCGACCACCTGGTGTGGCTGGGCGTCGACGCGATCTGGCTGTCGCCGATCCATCCGAGCCCGGGCGTGGACGGCGGCTACGACGTGGCCGACCACCTCGACGTGGACCCGCTCTTCGGCGGCCTGCCGGCGTTCGACCGCCTGCTCGCCGCCGCGCACGAACGGGGGCTGCGGGTGCTGCTCGACTGGGTGCCCAACCACACCAGCTCCGAGCACCCGTGGTTCGTCTCGTCCCGCCACGACGCCGCCGGCCCGCACGGCGACTGGTACTGGTGGGCCGACGAGCCGGCGAACAACTGGCCGAGCGCCTTCGGCGGGCCGGCGTGGACGCTGGACCCCGTTCGCGGCCAGTACTACCTGCACCTGTTCACCAGCGCCCAGCCCGACCTGAACTGGAACACGCCCGGCGTGCGCGCGGCGATGCTCGACGGGCTGCGGTACTGGCTCGACCGCGGGGTCGACGGGTTCCGCGCGGACGTGGTCAACCTGATCGGCCGGGACCCGAGGCTGCCGGACCTGGCGGACCTCGACCCGGCGAACCCGAACGACCTCGTCGGCCGCTACCGCGACCCGCGCACCCACGACCTGCTGCGCGCGATCCGGGCGGTGCTGGACGGGCACTTCCTCGTGGGCGAGGTCCCGCTCGCCGACATGTCCGCCGTGCCGTCCTATGTGGACTCCACGCAGCTGCACCGGGCGTTCGACTTCTCGCTGATGGAGGCGCCGTGGTCGGCGCAGGCGTGGCGGTCGCGCATCGCGGCGGCGGAGGCGGCGTACGGTCCGGCCGGCGCGCCCGCCTGGGTGCTGTCCAGCCACGACCAGCCGCGTCACCGCTCCCGCCACGGTGGCCGTGAGGACAGGGCCCGAGTGGCGGCGTGCGTCCTGCTCACCCTGCGCGGCACGCCCTTCGTGTACGCGGGGGAGGAGCTCGGCCTCACCGACCCCGAGCTCACCCCGGAGCAGCGGGTGGACCCGCTCGGACGGGACGGCTCACGAGCGCCCGTGCCATGGACGGCCGAGCCCGGCCACGGCTGGGCCGCACCCGACCCGTGGATGCCCTGGCCCCCGCACGCGGCGCGCCGCAACGTCGAGGTGCTGCGGGCCGAGCCGGACGGCATCCTGTGGCTCTACCGCCGGCTGATCGCGTTGCGCCGCGAGCACCCGGACCTGCGCGACGGCGAGCTCACGCTGCTCGACGCGCCGCCCGGCGTCCTGGCCTACCGCCGCGGCGGCCTGACCGTGCAGGCGAACTTCACCGACTCGCCGGTCCGCGTGCCGCGCGGTGAGGTCCTGCTCGCCACAGAGCCGGCCAGGGACGGCATGCTCGCCCCGTGCGCGGCGGCGGTGCTGGCGGGCTAGAGGCGCTGCTCGAACACCTGGCCCGGCCAGCCGTCGAGGTCGACGGTCCGCGAGGGGGTGAAGCCGTTGCGGAGGTAGTAGCGCACGAGGTCGCCGTCGCCGCCCGCGTAGCAGTCCAACCGCAGCAACCCGATGCCGCGGGCGCGCGCCTGCTCGCGGGCGTGGTCGAGCAACCGCGAGCCGACTCGCTCGCCCGCGTGGCGGCGGGAGACGAGCAGCAGGATGACGTACAGCTCGCGCTCGTCGACCGGCGGCGCGTAGGACTTGGGACGCTCGTTGACGATCAGTGCACCGGCCGGTTCGCCGCCGGACTCGGCGAGCCACAGGTCGCCGTCGGAGACCATGGCGGTGATCCGCTCGACCTGGCGCGGTTGCGCGGAGAACGGCTCGCTGCCCCACTGCCCGGCGCTGCCCCTGGCGACCAGCCACGGCACGGCCTCGTCGAAGAACTCGAACAGGATCGGCATGTCGCGCACGTCGCCCGGGCGGATCCGCATGCTCCTTGTCTACCCCGCCAGCAGTGACACGCCCAGAGTGATCATGGTGGCGGCGACCAGGGCGTCGAGCACGCGCCACGACGCCGGCCGGGCGAAGAAGCCGCGCAGCAGCCGGGCGCCGAAGCCGAGCGCGGCGAACCAGCACCCGCTCGCGATCACCGCGCCGAGGCCGAAGTCCCAGCGCAGCGCCCCGTGCGTGGCGGCGATCGAGCCGACCAGCAGCACGGTGTCGAGGTACACGTGCGGGTTGAGCCAGGTCAGCGTCAGGCAGGTCAGCACCGTGCGCCGCCGGGACCCCGAGGTGGCGCCGCCGGTCGTCATGGCGGCGGGCCGGAAGACCCGGCGCAGCGCGAGAACGCCGTAGCCGACGAGGAACGTGCCGCCGGCGAGGGCGACCACGGTGAGCGCCACCGGTTGGTCACGCACGACCGACCCGACGCCGGCCACGCCCAGCGCGATCAGCACGGCGTCGGAGACGGCGCAGATCGCGACCACCGCGAGCACCGTGTCGCGGCGGATGCCCTGCCGCAGCACGAAGGCGTTCTGCGCGCCGATGGCCACGATGAGCGAGAGGCCGGTGCCGAACCCGGCCGCCATGGCGAGCAGCATGCCGCCACGCTAGGTCGCCATCAGGAGACAGTCGAGCTAAGGATTCTTACGTATCATTAGCGCTCGTGATGCCGGTCGATCAGGTCCGCACCCTGCTCGCGGTGGCGGACGAAGGCACCTTCGACGCGGCGGCGGCCGCGCTGCACGTGACGCCGTCCGCGGTCAGCCAGCGGGTCAAGGCGCTGGAGCAGAGCATCGGGCGGGTGCTGCTGCAGCGCACGAAGCCGGTGCGGCTGACGCCGTCCGGCGAGGTGGTCGTGCGGTTCGCCCGGCAGCTGGCCCGCCTCGAGCTGGACGCGAGGACGGAGCTGGGCATGGCCGACTCCGGTGAGCCGGCCGCGCTGCCGATCGCGGTGAACGCCGACTCGCTGGCCACCTGGTTCCTACCCGCGCTCCGCCGGGTGCCGGTGGAGCTGCGGACGTGCTTCGAGCTGCACCGCGAGGACCAGGACCACACCACGACGCTGCTGCGCGAGGGCGTGGTGATGGCGGCGGTGACGTCCTCGCCGAACGCGGTGCAGGGCTGCTCGGTGCGTGCGCTCGGCCGGATGCGGTACCTGCCGGTGGCGAGCCCGTCCTACGTGGACCGGTGGCTGGCCGACCGCCCGCTGCGCCAGGTGCTCGGCACCGTGCCGGTGGTTCTGTTCGACCGGCACGACGACGTGCAGGACTCGTTCGCGCGGCGGCTGACACGGGGCCGGGACGCCGGGCCGCTGCGCCACTACGTGCCGTCCTCGGAGGGCTTCGCGGACGCGGTCACCGCGGGCATGGGGTGGGGCATGCTGCCCACGGCGCAGGCGGAGCCGCGCCTGCGGGCGGGCACGCTCGTGCGGCTGGACCCGGCGCGCGCGGTCGACGTGCCGCTGTACTGGCAGCAGTGGAAGCTCGACTCGCCCGCGCTGGCCGCCACCGCGGAGGCGGTCGCCGCGACGGCGGCCGAGGCGCTGGACGGCGCACGCTGAACAGCACGAACCGGCGAACCGGGCGACAATGGCGAACACTATGGCCGCAACGAACCACGTGAAGCGGGTGACGATCGCGATCGCCGGCGGTCTCGTCGTGCTGATCGGCATCGCGCTGCTCGTCCTGCCCGGACCGGGCCTGCTGGTGGTGCTCGCCGGGCTGCTGATCCTCGCCTCGGAGTTCCCGGCCCTCGAGCGCTACGTCGACCCGGTCCGGGACCGGGCGATGAAGGCGGCCGAGGACAGCGTGTCCACGCCGCTGCGCATCGCCTGGTCGGTCTGCGCGGGACTGGGCCTGATCGGTGCCGGGATCGCCTGGGGCCTGGTGCCCTGGCTGCCGTTCCATGGTTGGAGCGCCGGGTCGAGCCTGATCCTGTCCGGGCTGATCCTCTACGCGCTGCTGATCTGGAGCTACCGCAAGGTCAAGGCGCGCCGCGAGGCGTCGCAGCGGTAGGGGTCAGGCGGCCTCGGGCAGCGTCCGGACGGCCGGCGGGTCGTCGTGTGCGGCGGCGATGCTGGCCCGGCAGCAGCGGACGAGCTGGCGGTTCGCCGCGCCCGGCGGCATCTGGTGGCACTTAGGGCAGGTCAGCGCGACGTCGCCGGTCAGCTGGTCGATCGCCACGTTCACCGCGCACGAGCAGCGGCGGCACCAGCGGTGCCCGGTCACGATGATCACGTGCAGCGGCGAGGACACGCAGTGGTGCAGCCAGCGCCGGTGGGTGTAGCACGTCGTCCGTTCGAGCGGGTCCAGCCCGCTCTCCTCGGCGGCGTCCTCAGTGGACAGCGCGGCGGCGAGCCGGCGGTCGGCGAGGTCGGCGTACCGGTCGTCGATCCGAGCCGGCACTGCGCTCAGGGTCTGGGTCGTGCTCATGGCCGGCTCCTTCGCGCCCGTCTGTGTGGTACGTCACAAACGCTATGGCGGCCGTGGACGCGCGACATCGGGGACACCCCCTGTCCCGAGCCAGGGGTCTCCGGGGTTTCACCCGGTGTGCCAGCTCCGGAACGCGGCGAGCAGGTTCGTGCGTGCGGGCTCGGACAGGGACTCCGGCGCCAGCGTGCCCAGCTCGCGGATCGTGGCCCGGATCTGGTCGAGGTAGCGCTCGCAGCCCTCGCAGACCGCCAGGTGCTCGATGAACCGGGTCTCCGTGCTGGGGTCGAGCTCGCCTTCCAGGTAGGCGGTGACGAGCTCCACCAGCTCCGCACAGGTCATGGCCGGCCTCCCTCGACCGGAGTGGCCGCGGTCAGGTAGCCGGCGAGACGCTCACGCACCACGGCGCGCGCCCGGTGCAGCAGCACCCGCTGGTTGGCCGGCGTGAGGTCGAGCAGCTCGCAGACCTCCCGTGCGGTGTGGCCCTCGACGTCGCGCAGCGCGAGCACCACGCGTTGTCGCTCGGGCAGTTCGTCCAGGATCTCCCCGAGCACGCGATGGATCTCCACCGACAGCGTGATCTCCTCCGGCGAGGCCCACGCCGCGGGGAACTCCCGCCAGCCGCCCGGGTACCGGTCGTCGTGCCCGCGGAACCGGGCCGGGTCCACGGTCGGGCCGTGGTCGCCCGGCGTGACGCTGCTCCACGGGATGCTCCGCCGCTCCCGCGCACCGCGCTTCTTCGCCGTGGTCACCAGGATCCGGTACACCCAGGTGCGAAACGCCGACCGGCCCTCGAACCCGGCCAGTCCCTTCAGCACGGCGAGCCAGGTGTCCTGCACGACCTCCTCCGCGGTGGCGTGCGTCGAGACGAACGACCGGGCGAGCCGCAACATCGACGACGACCACTCGTCGAGCACGCGCGCGAACGCCGTGTCGTCGCCGGCACGCAGCGCGGCCACGAGGATGCCGTCCGGGGGCAGGCTCACCCGGGCGAATATACGGTCCGTGCGCGGCGGGCACTATGGACCTTCGACCCGGTGTTCGGCCGCTTCCGGGGCCGGCCGGCCCGACCGCAGCAGCGCGAGCGCGCCGGCCGGGAACAGCAGCACCGACAGCAGCCCGGCGCACACCAGGCCGGCCGCGGTCACCGGCGACATCAACCCGGTGAGCACGCCGATCTGGGTGGCCGTCACGACGAACGGCAGCGAGGTCGCCTGCAGCAGCGCGGCCGCGGCGACCGAGCGGCGGTCGACCAGCCGCCCGTACAGCAACGCCGGCAGCCCGCGGGCGGCCAGCAGCGCCACGAGGAACAGCGGCACCCTGGCCAACGCGGCCGGGTCGTCGACCAGTCCGACCAGGTCCAGCCGCAGCCCGCTCGAGATGAAGAAGACCGGGATCAGGAATCCGTAGCCGATCGCGTCCAGCTTCACCCGGAACCGCGGATGCGAGGACGAGTCCCGGTCCAGCAGGCCGACGACCGCGCCGGCGAGGAACGCGCCGAGGATGCTCTCCAGCCCGAACGCCTCGGCCATCGCCACGAACGCGACGAGCAGCACGACGGCCGCGCGGACCCGGATCTCGGCGGTCGTGTCCTGCAGCCGGACCAGGGTCTCGCCGAGCTTGCGGGACCGCGCGGCGAGCGAGACGGCGACGGCGGTCGCGGCCACCGTCGCGACGAACATCGCCAGCAGCACCACCCGGCTGCCGGTGCTGCCCTCGGCGGTGGAGAACAGCAGCGACAACAGCAGCACCGCGGCGAAGTCGGCGACCGAGCAGGCCGCGATCACGGTCTGGCCGAGCGTCCCGTCCGCCTTGCCGGCGTCCTTCAGCACCGGCACCACGAGCCCCAGCGACGTGGCGGACAGCGTGACCGCGAGCAGCAGCGGGCTCGCCACCCAGCCGGCCGCGCCGAAGCCGGCGCCGGCGAGGAGCCCGATCGCGAGTGAGAGGAGGAAACCGAGCAGCGCGAGCCGCAGCACGGTGCCGCGCAGCCGGTGCACGTCGATCTCCAGGCCGGCGAGGAACAGCAGGAACGCGAGGCCGAGCAGGGCGACGATCTGCACCGGCAGGTCCGCGTCCACCCAACCGAGCACGGACGGGCCGACCACGATGCCCGCGACGATCTCCAGCACCACCGCGGGCACGCGCAACCTCGGCGGCAGGAAAGCGAGCAGCAGCGGCGCGGCGACCGCGATCGCCGCGACCGCGAAGAGGTTGACGAACTCGACCTCGGGCACGGCTACCGGTACTCGGGGTTGGCGAAGTCGAACCGGCAGCCGGCGTCCCACTCGCTGCGCTGGTTGCCGTGCGCGGGGATCCCGCCGGCGTCTTTCAGCATGCGGGCCAGGTGCATGAGGTTCCAGGTCATGAACGTGGTGTTGCGGTTGGTGAAGTCGTTCTCCGGGCCGCCGGAGTCCGGGTCCAGATAGGACGGACCGGGGCCGGCCGCGCCGATCCAGCCCGCGTCGGCCTGCGGCGGGATCGTGTAGCCCAGGTGCTGCAGGCTGTAGAGGACGTTGCTCGCGCAGTGCTTGACGCCGTCCTCGTTGCCGGTGATCAGGCAGCCGCCGACCCGCCCGTAGTAGGCGTACTGGCCGGCGTCGTTGAGCAGATGCGAGCACGCGTACAGCCGCTCGGTCACCAGCTTGGTCACCGATCCGTTGTCCCCCAACCAGATCGGGCCGGCGAGCACCAGGATGTCAGCCGCCAGCACGCGCTCGTAGATGGCCGGCCACTCGTCGCGCTCCCAGCCGTGCTCGGTCATGTCCGGCCACACGCCGACGGCGATGTCGTGGTCGATCGCCCGCAGGTGGGACACGGACACGCCGTTCTTGGTCATGATCTCGGCGCTGCGGTCGATCAGGCCCTGGGTGTGGGACAGCTCGGGGGAGCGCTTGAGCGTGCAGTTGATGTACAGCGCGGTCAGGTCGGCGTAGCTCGCCATGGTTCTCCTCGTGGTCGGTGGAACGGGTCCAAGCCGTTCAGTGCCGCGAGGCGGGCCGAGCGTTACACGCGGGTGTCAGCGACCGGGTCGGGTGGCGTGGACGACCGCGGCCATGTCCTCGTCGGTGTGCCCGGCCTCGGCCGCCGCGTCGAGCAGCGCGTGGACGGCGCCCATGAGGCGGTCGTCCACTCCGGAGGCGCGGATCGCGGCGAGGATGAGGCCGGCGTCCTTCACCGCGCCGGCGAGCGGGAACGCGGGGGAGAGCTCGCCGGTGATCATGTTCTTGCCCTTGAGCTGCGCGTAGGCGCTGTCGGTCGGGCCACCGGAGATCACCTCGAGGAACCGCGCCGGGTCGAGGCCGAGCTGCTCGGCCAAGGCGATGCTCTGCGCGGTCGCGGTGGTGATCGACAGGACCCACGCGTTGGCGACGAGCTTGAGCCGGTGGCCGTCGCCGGGCCGCTCGCCGACCCAGAGGGTGCGCGCGCCGACCGCGTCGAGCACCGGGGTGACCCGCTCGCGCACGGCCTGCGCCGCGGCGGCGAGGACGGTCAGCGTGCCCTGCTCGGCGGGCTGACGGGTGCCCAGCACCGGGGCGTCGACGAACCCGAGCCCGTGCCGCCCGGCGAGGTCGGCGTACCGCTCGGTGGCCTCGACGCCGACGGTGCTCGACTGCACCCAGAGCGCGTCGGGGCGCACGGCCGGCAGCGCCGCCGCCATCACCTCGTCCACCGCGCCGGCGTCGAACAGCATGGTCAGCACGACCTCCGCCTCGGCCACCGCGGCGCCCGGGCTGTCCGCGACCGCGGCGCCGTCCTCGGCGAGCGGCCGGGCCCGGTCGGCGTTGCGGTTCCACACCGTCACCGCGAACCCGGCGCGTACGAGGTTGCGGGCCATGCCGGCACCCATGATTCCCGTGCCGAGCACGGCCACCGTCGTCATGGTCGCCGTTCTACCGCACGAGGACGCGATCCAGCCAGCCGAGCAGGTCCGCGACGACCTCGGCGCGGTTGGTCTCGTTGAACACCTCGTGCCGTGCGTCCGGGTAGGTCCGCAGCGTGACGTCGGTGAGCCCGGCGGTGCGGTAGCGGTCGACGAGCGCGTGGACCAACGCGAGCTGTCCACCCACCGGGTCTAGTTCGCCGGCGGCCACGTAGATCGGCAGGTCCTTGCGCATGGCCGCGAGCCGCGCCGGGTCGGCCACCGCGCGGGCGGCGGCGAACATGGCCTTGCCGGCGGCCGGGTCGATGCCGAAGCCGCAGCGAGGGTCGGCGACGTACGCGTCGACCTGCGCCTCGTCGCGGGAGAGCCAGTCGAAGTCGGTGCGTGCGGGCGCGAACGGCGCGTTGAACGCGGACAGGTCGAGCGGCGCGTCGAGGTCGAGCGCCGGCTCGAGGAGGTCGAGCACGCTGGTGCCGGTCAGCGCGACGGCGGTCACGTCGTGGCTGTGGTCGAGCAGGAACTGCTGCGCGGCGAACGAACCCATGCTGTGGGCGACGAGCGCGTAGGGCAGGCCCGCGTGCTCGGCCCGGGTCCGGCCCGCCAGCACCCCGATGTCGGCCACCAGCTCGGCCCAGCCGTCCGCTCCGAGCATGCCGAGCTCGGCGTCGGACCCCGCGGTCGCGCCGTGCCCGCGATGGTCCTGCCCGACCACGAGAAAGCCCTCGCCGGTGAGTGCACCGGCGAGGGCGTCGTAGCGACGGACGTGCTCGCCCATCCCGTGGGTCAGCTGGACGACGCCGCGGGGCGCCCCTTCGGGTTCCCACCGGTAGGCGACGATCCGCTGCCCGTCACGACCGGGAAAGGTGAGCTCACGCATTCCCGGATCATGTCACTGCTTGGCGCTCCCGGGCAGCATCTGCAGCAGCCCGCCCGCGGCCCAGATCTCGCTCACGAACTCGCCCGGCGGCTCCAGCGTCACGGTCTCGCCGTCCTCGGTGGTCAGCGTGGCCGCGTACGGGTCGACGGTGATCCGTTGTCCCGCGGTCAGCTTCGCCAGGTCGGCGGGGTCGGCCAAGGGGAGGCAGGGCAGCCCGTTGTTGGTGGCGTTGCGGAAGAAGATCCGGGCGAAGTCGACCGCGATGACCGCACCGATCTGGTTGAGCTTGATCGCGCGGATCGAGGTCTCCCGGCTCGACCCGCAGCCGAAGTTGCGCCCGCCGACGATGATGTCGTCCGGCTGGATGTTCGGCTGGATGTCCGGGTCGTAGCCGTGGAACAGGCCCCGCTTGACCTTCTCCGGGTCGAGGCTGAAGAACGACGGCGGGTGGATCACGTCGGTGTTCATGTCGTCGCCGAACAGCCAGATCCGCCCGGTGATCGTCCGCCGGCCGGCGGTGGTCGTCTCGGTCATCGGACCTCCAGGTCGCGGTACAGGTCGGGAGCGAGCTCGCCGCGCATCGCGGCCCGCGCCACCGTGCGCGGGCTCGCGAGGTACGTGCGGCTGTCCCAGTGCCCCATCCGGCCGCGGAAGTTGCGGTTGGAGCTCGACACGCACACGTCGTCGGCGCCGAGCACGCCCTTGTCGATCCCGCCGCACGCGCCGCAGCTGGAGTGGTTGAAGATCGCCCCGGCGTCGGTCAGCGTCTCGACGAGACCGGCGGAGAGCGCCTTCTTGAACACCTCCATCGACGCCGGGATGACCACGAACCGCACCTCGGGGTGCACCTGCTGGCCGGCGAGCTCGTCCGCCGCCGCCTCGATGTCGCCGAGCCGGCCGCTGGCGCACGAGCCGAGGAAGGCCGACGTGATCTTGATCGGCTCCAGGTCACGCAGCGGCACCACGTTGCTCGGTTGCCACGGCTTGGCGACCCGTGCGTCGAGCGCGTCGAGGTCGATGTCGATCACCCGCTCGTAGGCGGCGTCCGCGTCCGGGCGGACCATCGTGCCGAGGAACTCCCCGTCCCGCTTGAGGAAGTAGGCCTCGGTGACCTCGTCGGGCACGAACACGCCGAACTTCGCGCCGATCTCGACCGCCATGTTGGAGATCGCGAACCGGTCGTCCTGCGAGAGCCGCGAGCGCGACTCGTCGTGGAACTCCAGCGTCCGGTACTGCGCGCCGCCCTCACCGAGGATGCGGAGCAGCTCCAGGACGATGTCGCGGCCGGCGGACTGCTCGGGCAGCGTGCCGTGGAAGCGCACCGCGATGGTGCTCGGGCGGCGCATCCACGTCGTGCCGGTGGCCAGCGTGAACAGGATGTCGGTGGCGCCCATGCCGGTGGCGCAGGCGCCGATGCCGCCGGCCATGATCGTGTGGCTGTCCGCGCCGACGATCAGCCCGCCCGCCTGGCACAGCTTGTGCTCGACGAGCAGCTGGTGGCAGATCCCGCGGTCCAGCATGAGGTTGGGCATCTCCTGCCCGCGCGCGAACGCGAGGAACCGGTTGGAGATGTCCGCGTGCTCGGCCGTCGACGGGGGAGAGAAGTGGTCGTTGGTGAGGAGCACCTTCTCCTTGTCCCAGATGGACAGTCCACGTCGCTCGAAGTCGTCGATCAGTAGCGCGGTCGTCGCGTCGTGACCGAGCACCGCGTCGATCCGGACCCGGCGGTAGAGCGCCGCGTCGTCGTCGATCGCGTGCGCGTCGATCACCTTGTCGCTGATGGTCATCCCGGTCATACGGCGTCCTCGGCGACCAGCCGGTCGTACTCGGCGATGACCAGCTCGGGCGGCACGCCGGCGAGCGCGGACTCGGTGAAGGCCTCCTTGGCCTCGAACGCCTCCTCGTGGCGAACCTTGTCCTTCTCCGACACCATCTTCTTCACCCGGTCCACGACCCGGCGCGCGATGGCGTCGTCCACCTCGCGGTTGGCCTGGCCGAGCACGTGCCGCACGAGCGACGCGCCGCTGTGCTTGCCGAACACGTAGTCGCGCTCGTACCCGATCCAGGACGGCGGCAGCACCTCGTAGCTGCGGGTGTCCTTGAGCATGCTGTCCACGTGCACGCCCGACTCGTGGCGGTAGACGTTGTAGCCGGTGACCGGCTTGGTCGCGCTCATGTGGATGCCGCTGGCCCGCTCGACGAAGCGAGAGAGCTCGGGCAGCTTGAGCGCGTCGACGCCGTGCTCGATGAAGTGCAGGTGGGTCATCGCCGCGAGGCACTCCGCGAGGTCGGCGTTGCCGGCTCGCTCGCCGATTCCGTTGACCGTGCAGCTGATCGAGCGCGCGCCGGCCTCGATCGCGGCCAGCGTGTTCGCCGTGGCCAGGCCGTAGTCGTTGTGCGCGTGGGTACAGAGCGAGATGCCGGGGTCGAGCTGCGTGCGCAGCGTGCGCACGAGGGTGCGCATGCTGGCCGGGTGCCCGCAGCCGACCGAGTCGGCGAGGATCAGCCGGTTGACCGTGCCCGGCGCGCAGACCTCGTTGACCAGTCTGATCATGTAGTTCGGGTCGGCCCGGGTGGCGTCCTCGAACACGACGTTGACGCCCAGCTCGTGCTCGATGATGTCCTCGACGCCGCTGCGCATGATCCGCGCCGCGTCGTCGCGGGTGACGCCGAGGGTCTCCTTCAGCCGCAGGTCGCTGGTGGGCATGAACATGAAGACTTCGTCCGACTTCGCCTTGACGGCCGCGGCGATGTCCTGGTGCACCGGGCGGGCGGTCGCGCAGATGCTCGCCCGCACGCCGGCGTCGCGCATCTCCTGCATGGCGTCCATGTCCGCCGCCGACGCGCCCGGGAACCCGGCGTCGAGCACACCGATGCCGGCCTGGTCCAGCAGCAGGGCGAGCTGGACCTTCTCCTGCACGGTGAACCAGACTCCCGGAGTCTGCTCACCGTCGCGGAGCGTGCAGTCGATCACCTCGACCGCCTTGGGCATAGGCGTTGCTGGCGTTGTTGGTGCGTCCATCGTGTCCACTGTGAACCCCGTTTTTCCTTCTCGTTACCGGTAAGCAAGCCCGGCTGAGTGATGCCAGCCGAGCGCCCTCTTCTCCACCGCGAGCAACATCAGGTTGAACAGGTAACCCAATACTCCGAGCATCGCGACGACAGCCCACATCTGGGCGAACTCGAACTTGTTGCGGGCGTCGCGCAACTGGTCGCCGAGTCCGCCGTTCGCGGCGAAGAGCTCGGCCACCACGGCCAACAGCAGGGCTTGCGAAAGACTGACCCGCAGCCCCGCGAAGATCTTGGGCAGCGCCGCGGGCAGCACGATCCCGAAGAGACGGTGCGTCCACGGGACACGGAAGGCCAGCGCCGTGTCGATCTTGACCTCGTCCACCGACCGGACCCCGTCCACCGTGTTCAGCAGCACCGCCCACGTCGCGCCGAAGACGATGACGGCCAGCACCATCGGCGTGCCCAGCGTGCAGATCAGCACGAAGACCGGGACGAGCGCGGGCAGCGGCAGCGACCGGAAGAACGCGAACAGCGGCCCGACGGCGGCGAGCAACGTCCTCGACAGACCGCACACGGTGCCGACGACCACGCCGATGAGCACGGCCAGTGCCCAGCCGCCGAGCACCCGGCCGATGGTCGTGACCAGGTTGTCGTGGGCCGCGGCGGTGAGGAACGCGTCGCCGGCCGGCCCGGAGAACCACAGCTGACGAGCGGCGACGAGGATCTCGCTCAGCGCGGGGAAGAACGGGTGCGCGACCGCGGTGGCCCCGACCTGCCAGGCGACCAACAGCACGGCGAACGCGGTCCACCGAACCAGGAAGCCCCGCAGGGTTCTCATCTGGTGGCCTCCCGTGCGGCCACCGTCCACCCGAACCCGCGGCGTTGTAACTGCTCCAGGCCCTGGTGCAGGCTGAGCCCGAGCACGCCGGCGATGATCACGATCGCCAGCACCTGGTCCATTCTGGTCACTCCGCTCGCCGCCTCCAGGACGGCTCCGCCGAGCCCGCCGCTGGTGCCGGTGAGCATCTCGACGCTGATCACGACTGCCAGCGCGATCGGCGTGGCGAGCCGGACCCCGGTCAGCGCGAACGGCGTCACGGACGGCAGCACGACGCGCAGCAACACCCGGACCGGCCCGTAGCCGCACGAGCGCGCGGTGGCCACCAGCAGCGGCTCCACCTCGGCCACGGCGTACATCGTGTTGTAGAGGATGGGCCACAGCGAGGCGAAGACCGCCAGGCCGATCTTGGTGACCGGACCGCCGCCGATCCAGATCGCGGCCAGCGGCACGAGCGCCACCGGCGGGATCGGCCGCAGGAACTCGAGCACCGCCCGGCTGGCGGTGCGCAGCAGTGTGCTGGTGGCGAGGATCATGCCCAGCGGCATGGCGATCGCCGCGGCGATGCCGAGTCCGATCGCGACGGACAGCGTCGTGGCCAGCAGGTCCAGTAGGAACAGCTGGTTGCCGAGCATCGACGCGACCTGCGGGAAGACCTCGGACGGAGGCGGGAAGTAGCCCTCGAGGAACATGTCGGACCGACCGACCGCCTCCCAGACGAGCAGCGCTCCGGTGAATCCGGAGAGCCGGAGCACCAGCGCCCACATGCCTCTGCTCAGCTCTTGCTCTTCACGATCATCGGGCGGACGTCGAAGGGCTCCTTGATGAGTCCGAACTCGCGCATCAGGTCCGGCACGCGCTGCAGCCGGGTCGGGTCGGTGGACAGCGGATAGGTCGGCAGGTGCAGGACCGGGGCGATCTCGGGCTTGACCTTGGCCTTGTCCATCAGGGCCTGGCGGATGGCCTCCTCGCCGGCCGGCGTGGCGGCGGCGCGGTGTGCCTTGAGGACAGCGCGCTGGAACGCCGCGGTCGTCTCCGGGTAGGCGGAGGTGGTCTTGTCCAGCGCCGCGTAACCGTTGAGGCCGATGCCTTCCAGGCGGCCGATCAGCGGCTGGAACACCGTCCACACGCCGAGCTGAGCCTGCGCGACCGTGATGAACGGCTCCACCAGGAACGCCGCGTCGAGCTCACCGGTCTGCAGCTTCGGCAGCATGTCCGGGAACTTCATGACCTTCCACTGGATCCCGGTGGTGTCCGCCTTGGCGGCCTTCATGCCGGACATCACGGCGAGGTCGGCCATGCTGCCGGTGGACGAGACGCCGATCTTCTTGCCCTCGAGGTCCTTCGGGCTGCGCAAGGGGGAGTCGCTCTTCACCACGACGGCAGCGACCTCGGGCTGTGCGGCCGAGGCGTCCGCGACGATCTTGACGTTGACCTTCCCCTTGCCCTTCTGCTGGGCTTGGACGAGCAGCGGATAGCTCGCGAACGTGATGTCCACATCGCCACCGAGCAAACTGGTCATCGCCTCGCCGCCGCCACCGAGGGTGACGAGCTCGACGTCGAGCCCCTCCTCCTTGAAGAAGCCCTGGCCCACGGCCAGGAACAGCGGTGCGACGTCCGTGGACGGGATGATGCCGACCTTGATCTTGGCCTTCTCGACCTTGGCCTTCGGGTCGCTCTGGGCCTCGTCGGAGCCGCCGAGCAGACCGCAGCCGGCGGTACCGAGCAGCATCGTCACGGTCGCGAATGCGACGAGGATTCGGCGCCAGAGACCGGGATCGAACATGCGAGCTTGGTTACGCCGGGTCAACTTCCATCCCCATTCCACGGGTGTTCTACTGTGGGCCGTAACGGACCGGGGGGCCGGCGCGACTTTGGAACCGGATGCCCGGACCTCGGCCGAGACTAGCCCAAAGCGACGTTTTGACAACACGCGGCGATGGATGTAGGCCGTTTGGCGCAAATCTGCGCCGAAGAGGTGAAGATCATCTGAATTATGGCGTCCGTGCAGCCCCAATGACCCCCTTCGACGCTGACATCCGAACGATCCTCGACTAACTTTTGGCCTACCTATCGGTAGTGATGGAGTCGGGGTGGTTTGCTCATGCGCGCCTTGCCGCGTGAAGGACACTGGTCGCCCGGTGGAGGCAGTGTCTAATGTCTGGTCGCGACGCTGGGGACGCCCACAACTCGAAGGGCAGGCGCCGGGCATCGCGAGTGCTCGGTAAGTCCGACTCGAGGTGGCAGCCGCGAAACTGGCGGTTGCGGACCAAGATGACCGCGGTGGTGCTGGTTCCTGCGCTCACCGCCATCGCCTTCGCCGGCCTGCGTATCCAGGCCGAACTGTCCGATGCCGCGGACTACAACCGCATCGTCAGCCAGGTCGACGCCTCGATGCTGATCACCGAGGTCGTCCACCAGCTGCAGGGTGAACGCAGCCTCGTGGCCTCGGCCGTCGCCGACGGGTCCATCGCGAACAACGAGGACGTCCAGGGCAAGTACCGGCAGACCGACGCCTCGATCACCGAGCTGAGCGACAAGATCGGCAGCCTGGAGCTCCCGGACGCGGACAGCAAGTCGCGCTACAACTATGCGTTCAACCAGCTCGGCCAGCTGACTCCACTTCGGAACCTCGCCGGCTCCTCGACCTACCCCGACCTCGCCGTGCTGTCCGCGTACAACTCGGTGATCGACCCGCTGGTCCAGCTGGGTCGCGAGATCACCACCGCGGGCAATGACACCGGGCAGTCGCCCTCGCGACTGTCCGCCGCGGTGCAGACCATCGGCCAGGCCAAGGAACGCGCGTCCCAGCTGGACGCGCTGCTCATGGTGTCCGCCGTGCGCAACAGCTTCCGCGCCGCCAGCGTGCAGAACCAGGCGGCGGCCGCCTCGGCGGGCTTCGACTCGTCGGTCGCCGACTTCTTCGCGGTGGCCACACCGGACGAGCAGCAGCAGTACAACGACGGCTACAGCGGCGCCGAGGTCGACCGGCGGCGCGGCTTCGCGCAGACGGCGCTGATCGGCGCGGACCCGACGGCGCCGCTCGACATCGACCTGGGCACGCTGAAGGACACCAGCACCGCCGCCAACAACAAGCTGCGCGGCGTCGAGACGAACCTGGTCGCCTCACTGCGGTCCCAGGCGGCCGGTCTGGCCAACGCGGCGACCGTGACGGCCTGGCAGGTCGCGATCATCGTGGTCGCCGCCATGCTCGTCGCGATGGTGCTGATGCTCGCGATGGCACAGTCGCTGGTCAACCCGCTGCGCCGGCTGCGGCGCGGGGCACTCAAGGTGGCCAACACCACGCTGCCGAAGACGATCGACCGCATCCTCCAGGACCCGAACCCGGTGGAGGCGGCCAAGAACGCGGTCGCCCCGATGCCGGTGGACACCAGCGAGGAGATCGGCCAGGTGGCCCGGTCGTTCGACGTGGTGCACGAGCGAGCGGTCCGACTGGCGACCGAGCAGGCCGTGCTGCGCGACAACGTCAACGACATGTTCGTCAACCTGTCCCGGCGCAGCCAGGCGCTCGTCGAGCGCCAGCTGTCCGAGCTGGACAAGCTCGAGCAGTCCGAGCAGGACCCCGACCAGCTCGCCCGGTTCTTCGTGCTCGACCACCTGGCCGCCCGGATGCGCCGCAACAGCGAGAACCTGCTCATCCTCTCCGGCATCGGGGTCGCCCGGCGATCGTCGCGGCCGGTGCCGATCAACGAGGTGATCGCCGCCGCACAGTCGGAGATCGAGAACTACGCGCGCGTCGTCGTCAAGGCCGGCCCGGACACCGTGGTCCAGGGCCGCGTGGTCAACGACATCGTGCACCTGATGGCCGAGCTGCTGGACAACGCGACGAAGTTCTCCGCCACGGACACCGAGGTCACAGTCTCCTCGGCACACGTCCGCTCCGGTGAGCTCGCGGTGCAGATCTCCGACCAGGGCCTCGGCCTGTCCGACGACGAGCTCGTGGACATCAACAGGCGCCTGACCGACCCGCCGCCGTTCGACCTCGCGGTGTCCCGCCGGATGGGCCTGTATGTGGTCTCGCGGCTGGCCAAGCGGCACGGCATCCGGGTCCGCCTGCACGGCGAGTTCAACTCGGGCACGTCCGCGGTGCTCATCCTGCCGAAGGCGCTGACCGGCGACGGCCCGGTCGACGGGCTCACCTCTCCGGTGCCCGCGGCGATCACCGGTCCGACCGACGCGTACGGCCACACGGGCCAGACCATGGTCGTCACCGGACCGCAGGCCGTCACCCGTGCCGGCCCGCTGACCGGTCCGCACACCGGTGTCCGATCGGGACCACCGACCGGGCCGGCCACCGGGCCACAGACGGGACCGCAGACCGGTCCCCGGACGGGAGCACAGACCGGGCAGCAGCCGGCGGTCCGCGGCGGGCCCCCGACCGGATCTCAGACCGGACCCCGCACGGGACCCGTGACCGGGCCGCGGACCGGGTCGCAGCCGGCCGTGGATCCGACACAGTCGCAGCCCGCGCACGCCGCCCGGGACAGCCGGTCCGCGTGGTTCCAGCGCAGCGTGCCGGCGAACGCCGGGGGCGGCGACAACGGGGCCGGCGGAGACGGGCACGGCAACGGCAACGCCGGCAACGGCGGCAATGGCGGCAATGGCGGCAACGGCGCCGACTCGAAGCTGCCGCAGTCGTCCACACTGAACTGGTCCACGACGGGCGAGGACGGGTGGAGCGCCGTGCGGCGCAAGCTCGGCGAGACCACCCAGCACACCAGGGTCAGCGACACCGGCTCCCTGCCGCGTCGGCAGCCGGGCACGCACCTGGTGCCCGGGTCGGCGGGCGAAAGCCGTTTGGGCCACGCGGACAGCGGGGCCAACGGTGGCAACGGCGCCACCGCGGAGCAGCCGGCACCGCAGCAGGCGGCGGAACGGGTTCGCGCCCGGCTCTCCGGCTTCCAGCAGGGTCTCGCGAGGGCCCGCAACGAACCCCGGCAGGCACCGAACGGCCAGCCACCAGGGGAGGCGCGATGACATTCGCCCGGCAGGACGACCTCGGATGGTTCCTCGACGACTTCGTGGTGCGCGTCGCTGACGTCGCACACACGGTCGTGGTCTCGGCGGACGGGATTCTGCTCGCCCGCTCGTCCACGCTCCCACCGGCGAACGCGGACCAGCTCGCCGCGGTCGCCTCCGGGCTCGCGAGCCTCAGCGAGGCGGCGGCCAGGACCTTCGACGCGGGCAGCGTCGTCCAGACGTGCGTCGAGATGGAGGGGGGCTATCTGTTCATGATGACGATGGGCCTCGGCTCCAGCCTGGCGGTGCTGGCCGCGCCCGAATGCGAGATGGGCCTGCTCGCCTACGAGATGTCCTCGCTCGTGGACCAGGTCGGCGAGCGACTGACTCCCGAGCTCCGCGCGGCCCGCGGTCTCGCGTCTCGCGCGGGAGGAAACTCCTAGCCACGACGGTGTGGTGACCACGCAGAGGCAACGAGCGAGAAAGAGAACGGCATGCTGCCCTCCCACGTTTTCACCGACGCCGAGCGCGACGACCTGAGGACTGTGCTCGGGGCCGTCGGCACGCATCCCTACCGCGACCCGATCGCGTTCTCCCAGGAGATCGCGGACGTGCTCGACCGCGGCGACGTGCCCGCGGCGCTGGTCGACGCGGCCGACGGTATCCGCAAGGATCGCGAGTCCGGCACCGCCTTCGCGCACGCGCTGCGCAACTGCCCGGTCGACGACGTCGTCCCGCTGCTCGACCAGGAGGATCCGCTCGCGGACAAGTACGCCAAGAAGCACACCTTCGTCTCCGAGGCGTTCCTGCAGCTGTTCGGCCACCTGGTGAACACGCCGTTGATGTCCTACGGGACCCGGTTCAACGGCGACTTCTTCATCGACGTCATCGCGATCAACAAGTACATCGGCAAGCAGACCGGCTACAGCGACGGCGAGCTGGCGTACCACAACGACCGCACGGCCCACCCGGTGCGTGCCGACTACATCACCCTGCTCGGCATGCGCTGCCCCGAGGGCGACCTGACGTACACGAGCTTCGTGTCCGGGGCCACGCTGCTCGAGATGCTCACCGGGCAGGAGCGGGAACTGTTGCGGGAGCGGTACTTCTACACCCCGTTCGACGTGGTGTCCAAGGACAACAACAAGAGCCTGACCGTCTCGGACAACCACTCGATCTTCTACGACGAGCACAGCGTCCGGTACGTCGACACGCACACGACGGTCGCGCCGGACGCCCCGACCGAGGCGAAGGACGCGCTCATCGCGTTGAAGAACGCGTTGGTCCGCGCGCCGAAGGCCCGCCACCGCATCCTCAGCGGCGACCTGTTCACCTTCGCCAACCAGGACGGGCTGCACAGTCGCGAGCACATCGAGATCAACGACCCGGCGCGGGCACGCACGCGCTGGCTGATGAAGACCTACGCGTTCCGCGACCGCCCGGCGGCCGACCGGTTCGCGGACCGGTGGCTGGACGGGGTGCCGGGTCGGGTAGGCGACTGATCGTGAGCGGAGCTTGCGGAGCGAACCGATGACACAGGGTGACCGCGAGCGGCAGCACGGAGCCTGCGAGGGGCTGTCGTGAGGCGTGTCGCGGTCGTGGGCAGCGGGCCGCGCGGGCTGATCGTCGTCGAGCGGCTGGCCGCACGACTGGCGGAGGAGGACTCCGGCCGGCCGATCGAGATCAACCTGATCGACGCGGTCGAGGTCGGCGCCGGGCGGATCTACCGCACCGACCAGCCGGACTGGTTCCTGATGAACACGGTGGCCGGCATGGTGTCGGCGTTCTCGGGCGTGCCCGACGAGGGCCCGACCCGGGCCGGCTCCGGCCCCTCGCTGTACGAGTGGTGGCGCGAGCGGGACCCGGAGAACGCCTCGCCGGACGGGTACGCGCCGCGGGCCGAGTACGGCCGCTACACCCG
Organism: Actinophytocola sp.; assembly: GCF_050699915.1. Taxonomy (GTDB): domain Bacteria; phylum Actinomycetota; class Actinomycetes; order Mycobacteriales; family Pseudonocardiaceae; genus Actinophytocola. The sequence continues at coordinate 6,449 of NZ_JBOHGA010000043.1, read as the reverse complement.
GTTCCTGCTCGACGCCGTCGAGGCCAATCTGCCCGACCACGTGCTGCTCGTCCGCAGGCGCGCGTACGTCGACGACGTGACCCGCGCCGGCGACGGGTACCGGCTGACGCTGTCCACCGGCGAGGCGTTCCTCGCCGACCAGGTCGTGCTCACCACCGGACACTCCACAGTGGAACCGGTGGGCCGCGAGCTCGAGCTGGCCGAGTTCGCCGTCGGCCGGCCGGGGCTGCGCTATCTCGGCGGCGAGTCGCCGGCCGACATGCCGCTGGACGACATCCCGCCGGACACGCCGGTCGGCGTCATCGGCCTCGGGCTCTCGTTCTACGACGTGATGGCCGCGCTGACGCTGGGCCGCGGCGGCAAGTTCGACACCACCGACGACGGCGGGCTGCGCTACATCCCCAGCGGCACCGAGCCGCTGATCATCGCCGGGTCGCGCAGCGGGATGCCGGTCCCGGCCCGTGGCCGCAACCAGAAGCCGCCGCGGCACGCCTACCGCCCGCGGCTGTTCACCCCGGGCAACATCCGCAGCGCGACGCCGACCGGACCGCTGGACTTCCTGGCCGACGTGTACCCGTGGCTCATCAGCGAGGTCAACCTCGTCTACTACGCCACGCTGCTGCGCCGCGACGCCAGCACGGCCGCGGCGGAGGAGTTCGTCGCGGCCGTGACCCGCGCGGCGGAGGGCGCCGTGGTGCCGGACGTGGCCGCCGTGGCGGCGGCCCACGGCCTCGCGGGCGTGCCGCCGCTGGACCTCGACGAGCTGGCGCTCCCGTTCGCCGGCCGTACCTTCGCCGACCGGACGGAGTTCGACGAGGCGTTGCGGACCGCGGTCACCAAGGACCTGGCGGAGTCGGCGAACGGCAACGTCGACTCCCCGCTCAAGGCGGCGCTGGACGTGCTGCGCGACTGCCGTGGGCCGATCATGAAGATGGCCGACTTCTCCGGGTTCAACCCGATCTCGCACCGGCGGGACTTCGTCGGCTGGTACGCGGCGCGGTGCGCGTTCCTCGCGGCCGGCCCGCCCTCGGTGCGGCTGCGGCAGGTGCTGGCCCTGTTGGAGAGCGGCGTGCTGCGGATCATCGGGCCGCGGGCGGTCTTCCGGCCGGACCGGCTCGCCCGCCGGTTCAGCGTGTGCTCTCCGCAGGTGCCCGGCGCGCACGAGCACGTCGACGTGGTCGTCGACGCCCGCGTGCCGGACCCGAACCTGGCCCGGGACCGCAGCTCGCTCACCCGGCGGCTGCGCGAGCGCGGCATCTGGACCGGCTACGTCAACGGCGAGGGGCCGGAGTCGTTCGCGACCGGCGGCGTCGCGGTCACCACCAGCCCGTACCACCCGATCGGCCGCGGCGGCGAGCCGGACGAGGGGCTCTACGTGGTGGGCATCCCGACCGAGCACACCCGCTGGTTCATGCAGGTGGGCAGCAATCGACCCGGCATGTGGGGCGACTTCGTGCACGACGGCGACGCGATCGCGGCCCACGTGCTCAAGGAAGGTGGCTGAGATGGGCGCCCCGACGCGGTCGCGCACGGCGGCCCGGTTCAGCGGTCTCGAGCGGCCGGCCACGATCGCGGTGCACGACGTGATCGAGGAGCTGCGCGGCGAGGGTCGGACCATCGTCGACCTCACCAAGGGCGAGCCGGACATGTCGACGCCGGACGCGGTCACCGACGCGGCGATCGCGGCGCTGCGGGCGGGGCACACCCACTACACCGTCGGCCGGGGCCTGGCGGAGCTGCGCGCCGCGATCGCGAAGAAGCTCGCCACGGACAACGCGGTCCATGTCGACCCGGTCGACGGGGTCGTGGTCACACCGTCGGCCAAGCACGCGCTGTTCGTCGCCATGATGACGATCCTCGACCCGGGCGACGAGATCATCGTGCCGTCGCCGGGCTGGGTCAGCTACCGGGCGATGGCGCACCTGGTCGGGGCGCGGGCGGTGCCGGCGGAGCTGGATGGCGCGGCCGGGTTCCGGCTGACCACCGACGTGCTGAGGGGCTGCCTGACCGAGCGGACCAAGGCCGTGCTGGTCAACACCCCGAACAACCCGACCGGCCGGTTGCTGGACGGCGAGGAGCTCGACGTCCTCGCGGAGTTCGCGGCCGAGCACGACCTGTTGGTGATCACCGACGAGATCTACGAGGTCATCCGGTTCGGCGCCGGCCCGCACCGCAGCATCGGGGCCCGGCCCGAGTGCGCCGACCGCACGCTGACCGTGAACGGCCTGTCCAAGAGCCACGCGATGACCGGCTGGCGGCTGGGCTATCTGGCCGGCCCGCCGGACCTGATGGCGGTCGCGTTGGCGGTGTCGGAGCAGACGGTCAGCTGCGCCACCTCGTTCGTGCAGCACGCGGCCCTTGTCGCGTTCGGCGGGGCGGACGAGGACGTGGCGTCGATGGTGACCGAGTACGGCCGGCGCCGCGACCTCGTGGTGTCCGCATTGGACGGTCTCGGCGGGATCTCCTGCCCGGCGCCGGACGGCACGTTCTACGTCTTCCCGGACATCCGCGGCGCGAACCGGGGCGGCTCGGTGGAGTTCGCCGAGTGGCTGCTGCGCGGGGCGGGGGTGGCGACGGTGCCCGGCCCCGCGTTCGGGCCCGGCGGGGAGGGGCACATCCGGCTGTCCTTCTCGGTGCCGACCACCGTGCTCACCGCGGCCCTGGACCGGATCGCCGAGGCGCTGTCGGGCTCATGACCGCGGCGGTCGGCTCAGACACGGTCCGGCAGGGCCTTGTCCACCGTGGTGACGAGCGCGGTGGAGCCGATCAGCGCCATCGCCGCGTCGTGCGTCCGCTTGGTGCGCGCCGCGGTGGCGTCCGCCAGGATCTCGACCCGATAGTCGCGGTCGTGTGCGTCGCGCGCGGCGGAGAGCACGACCAGGTCGGTGGACACGCCGGCGAGCAGCAGCGTTTCGATGTTCTGCTTGCGCAGCAACAGGTCGAGGTGGGTGGCGTAGAACGGGCTCACCCGGCGTTTGACCACTATGGACTCCTCGGGCGCCGGGCGCAGGTCGTCGTGCACCCGGATCTCCCACGAGTCGACCTTCGGTCGGTCCTCGACGGCGTCGTTGAACAGCGGCGAGCGGGGCGGGAAGTCCGCGAACCCCGGCGAGAAGCCGATCACCACGTAGATGACCGGGATGCCGGCGCCGCGAGCCCGCTCGATCGCGGTCGCGGTGTTGGGCAGCACGTTGCGCTTCGCGACCTGCTCCGCGAACCCTTCCCGGCCCTGCTTCCCGTCCGGGTGGACGAGAGCGTTGATCATGTCCAGGATCAGCAGTGCAGAGTTCACGGTCCTGAGCCTATCCGCACCTAAGGAGACACTCGATGGACGCCAATCCTCGAGACGTGCCACCGCCGCCGCTCGACGGCTCGCTCGAGTTCGACCAAGAGCGCAGGGAAGCCGCCGCGGCGGACTTCGGGCACGTCGTGCACCGGGTTCCGGAGGCCGTGCTGCTGCCGGGATCCGACGACGACGTGGCCGCGACCATCCGGTGGGCGGCGCAGCGGGGGCGCGGGTTCGCACCGCAGGGGCAGCGCCACGCGGTGTTCGGCCGGTCCCAGGTGCAGGACGGCATCGTCGCGGACATGTCGGCGCGCAACTCCATCGGGAGTATCCGGGACGACCGCGTCGAAGTGGACGCGGGCGTGAAGTGGAGCGAGGTGCTCGCCGCGACGCTGCCGGAGCGCCGTACGCCACCGGTGCTCACCGAGTACCTCGAGCTGTCGGTGGGCGGCACGATCGTGGTGGGCGGTGTGGGCGGCACGACGTCGCGGTACGGGCTGCAGTCCGACACCGTGCTAGAGATGGACGTGGTCACCGGCGAGGGCACCATCGTCACCTGTTCGCCGGAGCAGAACGCCGACCTGTTCGACGCGATGCGGGCCGGCTTCGGGCAGGCCGGGGTGATCACCCGGGCGACGCTGGCGCTCGTGCCGGCGCCGGAGTCGGTGCGGCGGATCCTGCTGTTCTACCCGGACCTGGCCACGATGCTGACGGACGCCCGGCTGCTGTCCGCCGACGCCGAGCGGTTCGACGTGGTGCAGGGCGCGGTCATGCCACCGCCGGGCGGTGGGCTGGCGTACCGGTTGGACGTGGCGAAGTACTTCACCGGCGACGCGCCGGCCGACGAGGACCTGCTCGCCGGCCTGTCCGACGACCCGGCGAAGCGTCAGCCCGACACACTGTCCTATTTCGACTACCTCAACCGCCTGTCCATGCTGGAGAAGCTGCTGCGCAAGAACGGGCAGTGGTTCCACCCGCACCCCTGGCTCACCACGTTCATCGGCGACTCCGAGGCGGAGGCTGTGGTCGGCGCCGAGCTCGACCGGCTCGACCCGCCGGTGGACCTGGGCCAGTTCGGCCAGGTCGTGCTGTCGCCGATCCGCACGGGGGCGATCGACACTCCGCTGCTGCGGCTGCCCGCGGACGAGCTGTGCCACGCGTTCAACCTGGTCCGCGTGCCGACCACGGACGACGCCGACAACGCCCAGCGGCTGGTGGCGGCCAACAAGGCGATGTACGAGCGGGTCAAGGCGGCCGGCGGCGTGCTCTATCCGGTGAGTGCCTTCCCGCTCAGCAAGGACGAGTGGCGCGAGCACTTCGGCCCGGTCTACGACCAGCTGGCGGCCGCGAAGCGCAAGTACGACCCGGACGAGGTGCTGACTCCCGGCTACGGGATCTTCTGAGCGGCGGCCACGATCGAGCGCACGCCGCGGACCAAGCCGCGGCCGTCGTCGGGGTCGGCGTCCGAGTCGACGCCGGCGTCGATGTGGTCGCGGCCGAGGGTCACCACGCCGCCGACCACGAGCACGTGCGCGGCCATGATGAGGATCCCGAGCTGGGGCACCGCGAGCCGCAGCACGACGGTGAGCTTCGCGGCGAGCCCGACGGCCGTGGCGACGCCGCCGCAGAGGTCCATCAGCCTGCCGTACTTCGCGGCGAGCTCGGCGAGGTCGGCGGTGGCCTTGTCGAGCCGTTCGGTGTCCAGAGTGGACTGATCGAGACGGGTCGGCTCGGCGAGCGCGTCCGCGCCGAGGACGATGCCGACCACGGCCTTGCCGGGCCCGCCCTTGTCCACGGAGGCGATGAGCCGGTCGACCCGCTCGCGGACCTCGGTCAGCCAGGCGGCGGGCACGATCCGGGACAGCATCGCGAGCGCGGCGCGGAACGCGCGCAGGCCCAGCTTCGCGAGCTTGCCGCCGATCTGGTCCAGGTGCAGCTTTTCGTTGATCATGTCCCACGCCTCGCGGACCGCCTGCGGCCCGCGGTCGTGGATGCCGGTCAGCGAGCCGCCGATCACCTTGGTCGACCGGGCGACGATGTCGTCGACCGTGCGGGCGAGCTGCTTCTCCAGCGCCGCCACGGCTTCCGGCACCGACGCGGACCGCGCGGCCGCCGCGATGCCCAGCGGGGTGGGCGGCACCGGCCGGATCAGCAGCGAGACCGTCGCGTCGAGGCGGCGCAGCGGTTCGTCCAGCGCACTCGGCTCGGCGGGCCCCTGCTCGCCGACCGCGTCGCTCGCCGCGAACATCGTGCCGGCGACGCCCAGCTGGCTCAGCGTCGCGGCGAGCAGCTCGGTCGCGTCCGCCGGCACCTGGCCGACTCCCGGCACCACACTCGTGACGGCGACTCGGTCGAGTCGGGCGATGGTGGTCTCCGCGGTGTCGGCGAGCCGCTGCGCCGCCTCCGCGAGTCGGTCAGGGTCGCCGAGCGCGTCGCGAAGGTCGCGTCCCGCCTGTACGACCTGGAGCGTCGAGCGGGCGGCATGATCGTGGACCACAACGGCCTCCACACGCGTAGGCGGTGTCTGGCCAGAGAATCGGCGTGGTGGGACGACTCATTACGGTGAGTTCGAGCTGCTGAGCACGTTCACCGTGTCGATCAGCCAGCGGCCGTCGCGGTTCACCAGCACGTAGCGGTGCTGCTCGCGGATCTTCCGGCCGTCCTTGAACGAGTAGTTGACCGTCGCCTGGACCACCGCGCCACGGGCGGAGATCCCGGCGGCGCGCACCGAGCTGACCGAGTTCCAGAAGCGGCGGTAGCCGGCCAGGCCGCCGGCGGGGCTCTGCTGGAACTTCGCGGTGAGCCGCCGCCAGCCCTCGGCCTGGTTGCCGGGCATCAGTGCGTAGTAGCCGCTGACGGCGGCGGCCGGCTTGGCCGGTAGCGAGGCACGGCGAGGTTTCTTGGCCGGCGGCGCGTTCTTCGTCGCCTTCGTCTTCGACGCGGTGCTGGTGGGCTCCGTGGGGGAGGGTGCGGGTGACTCGGCCTGGCGCGGGGTGGCGGAAGTCGTCGACACCGCGTTGCCGGCGGTCTGGCGACCGTCTTCCTGGCTGAGCACGACCAGCGTCGTGGTCACCGCCACCAGCACGCAGACCAGCGCGAGCAGGACCGCGGCGCGGCGGCGGTGCGGCCGCTCCTCGGCGGGCGCCGGCTCGGACGGCGGGCC
>NZ_JBOHGA010000042.1:0-35980 GCF_050699915.1 Actinophytocola sp. | reverse complement strand
GCCACACTCCCGCGGCCGGCCGAGGACGAGCCGGCCGGCATCCGGGTCCTGGTCGTCGGCGACGACGTGCTCGCCCGCCGCGGCGTGCTGGCCGCGTTCGACGGCGAGCCGGGCGTGGTCGTGGCCGGCGAGCACCGCAACGGGCCGGCCGTGCTCGCCGCGCTCGCCACCCGTGCCCCGGATGTCCTGCTGCTGCACGGGTTGCGGGCCCAGGACGCCGCGCCGGTGCTCGCCACGCTGCGCCGGTGCGGCCGGGTGGTGCGGGTGCTCGGCATCGGCCTGCGCGACGGCGAGACGCTGACCGGCCCGGACGTCTGCGGCTCGCTGCCCGCGTGGGCGACGCCGGAGGAGGTCGTCGCGGCGGTGCGGATGGCGGCGGCCGGCTTCACCCTGTCCCGGCCCGACGAGGTGGGCGTCCCGGCCGAGCCGGTGCGCCCGTGCGGGCGGGACGTGGCGGTGCGCGACGGGCTGAGCGAGCGGGAGTGCGACGTGCTCGCGCTCGTCGCCCGCGGCATGTCCAACGCCGAGATCGCCGAGCAGCTCACGGTCTCCGCGCACACCGTCAAGTCGCACGTGCAGCACCTGCTGGGCAAACTGGGACTGCGCAACAGGATTCACGCGGTGATCTACGCCTTCGAGTCTGGCCTGGTCGCGGGCGTGAACCGAGAGCCGCGCAGGTCATCGGGGTTACCCTGGAGGTAGACAGGAGGTGCGGATTTTGGCACGTCAGGACCGGGCCGAACGCACTCGAAACGCGATCCTCGACGCCGCGGCCGAGGTCTTCGACAAGCGCGGCTTCGCCGGTGCCAGCCTGTCGGAGATCCTCGCCAAGGCGGGCGTCACCAAGGGCGCGCTCTACTTCCACTTCTCCTCCAAGGAGGAGCTCGCGATGGCGCTCGTCGAGGAACAGTGGAAGGCGGAGGTGCCGTTCGTCGACCTCGAGGACGGCAGCCTGCAGACGGTCATCGACCTCTGCCACGCGCTCGCGCACAGCATCCGGACCAACGTCCGCGTCCGGGCGAGCAGCCGGCTGGTGCTCGAGGCGAACTTCACCCGGCCGGCCCCCGAGGTCTACCGGCGCTGGATCCGCGTCCTCACCCAGCTTCTCGAGCGCGCCCAGGAGCACGGGGACCTGCGCAAGGAGTGGGACCCGGCGCTCGTCGCCGACTGGGTGTCCGCCACGTTCCTCGGCATCCGGACCCAGTCCGAGGTGTGCACCGGCATGGCCGACCTGCACGACCGCATCACGGTGCAGTGGCGGGTCGCGCTGCCGGGGCTCGCGCCGCCTCGGCGGGTGTCCCGCTTCCAGCCGTCCGGCAGCGTCGAGTGGGGCGCGACCACCTGAGCGGCGAACCGCCTACCCCGCGCGCCCGAACGTGCGCCGGTAGTCCTTGGGCGACACCCCGACGACCCGGCCGAAGTGGTGGCGCAGCAACGCCGCCGAGCCGAAGCCGCACCGCTCCGCGATCTCCTCGACCGACAGCCGGGTCTCCTCCAGCAGCTGCCGCGCGTGCAGCACCCGCTGCATCGACAGCCATCGGTGCGGGGTGGTCCCGGTCTCGGCGACGAAGCGGCGGGCGAACGTGCGCTCGGACATCTGCGCGCGGCGGGCGAGCGCGGCGACCGTGTGCTCGGCGCGCAGGTTGTCGACCATCCAGGTCAGGACCGGCGAGAGGCTGTCCGACGAGCACTCCGGGATGGGCAGCTCGACGTACTGCCGCTGCCCGCCGTCGCGCTGCGGGGGAACGACCATGCGCCGCGCGATCGCGGTCGCCGCGGCGCTGCCCAGCTCCCGGCGCACCAGGTGCAGGCAGGCGTCGATGCCGGCGGCCGTGCCGGCGCTGGTGATGACGTCGCCGTCGTCGACGAAGAGCACGTCCGGGTCCAGCAGCGCCTTGGGGAAGCGCTCGGCGAGGTCGTCGACATAGCGCCAGTGCGTGGTGCACCGGCGGCCGTCGAGCAGACCGGCGGCGCCGAGCACGAACGCGCCGCTGCACACCGACAGCAGCGTGGCGCCGTTCGCGGCGGCGTCCCGCAGCGCCTCGAGCACGTCGGTCGGGTACTCGTCGCGGATGGCCGCAGCGGGCACGGCCACCAGGTCGGCGTCCACGAGCGCGGAGAGGCCCTCGGACGGGATGAGCTGGGCGCCCACGCTGGTGCGCAGCGGCTGGCCGGGCCGCTCGCCGCAGACGAGGAAGTCCGTGTGCGGCACGCCTTCGTCGGTGCGGTCGATGCCGAACACCTCGCAGAGCACGCCGAACTCGAAGGGTGCGACGTCCTCCATCAGCACCGCGGCGACGGTTTGGAGCATGGCGCCAAGAGTAGTTGGCAGGATATTGATGCACAAGGTCCGCTCTGCCACTTATGGCAGGAAAGCGATCAGCGTAAATTTAGTGCCATGGAACTTCTCGTCACCGCCATCATCGTCGGACTCGTCGTCTACGGCCTGGAGCGCAACCGCGCCCGGCAGGCCACCGCACCCCACTTCCACCTCGCCGGCAGCTCGGACGTCGTGGACCGCGACTCGGAGCGCGTCTCCAAGGAGCTGCTCCTGCTCGACCGCGCCGTCCGCCTCCCGTGATCGACGCGGAATCACCGCCACCTCCGTTACCGCCGACCTGACCGCCGCTCCCGAACCGGGGGGCGGCGGTCTTGCGTCGTGTCGGGTGTGGCTGGGATGCTGCTGAAACATTCCTGGCGGAATGTTTTCTGAGTCGGGAGGTGTGATGGCTCGTCAGCCCCGCTCGTTGACCGGCAAGGTCGTCGCGATCACCGGAGGGGGGCGCGGGATCGGAGCCGCCATCGCCGCGGCGCTGCGCCGGGAGGGCGCGAGAGTCGCCGTCGGCGACCTGGACCTCGAGGTCGCCCAGCGAACAGCCGAGGAGCTGGGCGCCGTCGCGTTCCCGCTCGACGTCACCGACCGGTCGGGTTTCACGAAGTTCCTGGAGGAGGTCGAGGGCCGACTCGGGCCGCTCGACGTCCTCGTCAACAACGCCGGAATCATGTCGCTGGGCCGGTTCGAGGACGAGTCCGACCGCTCGACCACCCGCCAGCTCGAGATCAACCTGCACGGCGTCCTCCACGGCACCCGCGAGGCGATCAAGCGGATGCGCCCGCGCGGGACCGGCCACATCGTCAACATCGCCTCGGCCGCGGGCAAGGCCGGCTTCCCCGGCGCGGCGACCTACTGCGCCACCAAGCACGGCGTCGTCGGGCTGTCCGAGGCCGTCCGCGGAGAGCTGCGCGGCTCGGGCGTCGACCTGTCCGTCGTCCTACCGGCCATCGTGCGCACCGAGCTCGCCGCGGGCCTGAAGGAGGCCCGCTTCTTCAAGTCCGTCGAGGCCACCGACGTCGCCGACGCGGTCGTGAAGACGTTGCGCCGGCCCAAGTTCGAGGTCTACGTGCCGGGCTCGCTCGACGCGATGAACCGGCTCACCCGGCTGCTGCCCCGGTCCGTCGCCGAGTGGATCGTCCGCTCGCTCAAGGGAGACCAGATCCTCTTCGACCCGTCGCACGAGGCCCGCAAGGACTACGAGGCCCGGGCCGCCGCCAGCGCGCCGACCACCGACCGGGAGAACACCGGATGAGGCCCGCGACGCTCACCGGCGACCTGCTCGACCGCCTCCGTGCCCGCGTCACCGCCGAGTCCGGCGGCACCTACACGTCGACGGCCGTGTTCAGCGGCGGCGAGCTCGCCACACTCCCCGAGTCGGCGATCCCGGACGTGCACACGGCCTTCGAGCGCGCCGCCCGCGCGCGGCAGGCGTGGACCGCGACCCCGGTCGCACAGCGGCTGGCGGTCTTCCGGCGCTTCCACGACCTGCTGCTGCGCGAACGCGACACCGTCCTCGACCTCATCCAGGCCGAGACCGGCAAGGCCCGCCGCGACGCGTTCGAGGAGCTCTGCGAGCCGCTGCTGGTCACCAGCCACTACCTGCGCAAGGCGCCGAAGCTGCTGGCGCCGCGCCGCCGCGCGGGTCTCATGCCGGGCGTCATCACGGCCACGGAGCTGCGCGTGCCCAAGGGCGTCGTCGGCATCATCTCGCCCTGGAACTACCCGTTCACGCTGGCGCTCGGCGACCTCATCCCGGCCCTCATGGCCGGCAACGCCGTGGTGCTCATGCCCGACCGGCAGACCGCGCTCAGCCCGCTGTACGGCGCCGACCTGCTCTACCAGGCCGGACTGCCCGACGGTCTGCTCCAGGTCGTGCTCGGCGACGGCCCGACCGTCGGCGGCGCCGTCGTCGACACCTGCGACTACATCGGCTTCACCGGCTCCACCCGCACCGGCACGCTGATCGCCGAGCGGGCGGCCGCGCGGCTCGTCGGCTGCTCGCTCGAGCTCGGCGGCAAGAACCCGATGGTGATCCTCGACGACGTCGCCGTCGCCGCGACCGCGAAGCACGCGGTGCGGGCCTGCTTCGCCAACGCCGGCCAGCTGTGCATCTCGATCGAGCGCGTCTACGTGCACGACTCGATCTACGACGCGTTCGCCGAGGCCTTCGTCGCCGAGACCGCCAAGCTCACGCTGCGGGCCGGTTTCGACTACCACGCGGACATGGGCTCGCTGACCTCGCAGCGCGCGCTGAAGACCGTCAGCGAGCACGTCGACGACGCCCGCGCGAAGGGCGCCACCGTGCTCGTCGGGGGCCGGCCGCGCCCCGACCTGGGACCGTACTTCTACGAGCCGACCGTGCTCGCCGACGTCACCCCGGAGATGCTCCCCCACGCCGCCGAGACCTTCGGCCCGGTGGTGTCGCTCTACCCGTACGCCACCGACGACGAGGCCGTCGCGCTCGCCAACCAGACCGACTACGGACTCAACGCAAGCGTGTTCGGCCGCGACCGGACCCGGGCGACCGGGGTCGCGGCGCGGCTGCGCGCCGGCACGGTCAACGTCAACGACGGCTACGCGTCCGCTTACGGCAGCATCGACGCGCCGATGGGCGGCATGGGCGTCTCCGGCCTGGGCCGCCGGCACGGCGCGGAGGGCCTGCTCAAGTACACCGAGGCGCAAACGGTTGGCACGCAACGGGTCGCGCTGCTCGACCCGCCGAAGTGGCTGCCCTACGGGCTCTACACGCGGGTGATGGCCGCCTCGCTGCGACTGATGCGCCGCCTCGGCATCCGTTAACTGGTAACAAGACGTAACGCCCGTTTGACCTCTTGTGGCCGGGTCGGTCTCAGGTGAACATCAGCAACCAGGCGAAAGTCGGGCCGTGAGGGCACCCCACCGGGGTTCGGACCGCCTCGCCCACAACTGAACAACTCACCTCCAGCACCGACCTGGGGTCGGTGCCCCCTGCAGGAGGCCTGTGTGAGACACAGACGCCCATCCATCGTGGTCGGGGCGCTAGCCGCGCTGACCCTCGTCCTGTCCCTGACGAACACCCCGACCGGCGCCGCGGCCGCTCCGCCCGCACCCGCCGAGCCACGGGGCTCCGCCGAGTACTACGTCTCCGGTGAGATCGACTCCCACGTCCGCAACGCGGTGGCGAAGACCGGCGCCGTCATCAACTCCGTCGAGCACGGCTCGCTCAACATCACGGCCACGTCGGCGGAGCTCGCGAAGATCAAGTCGCTCGGGCTGAAGGTCGACGCCGAGGCCCCGGCGCCGCACTCGCACTCCCACGGCGACGAGCACGGCGACGACGTCGAGCCTCTCGACTTCCCGCCGGCCGACTCGAACTACCACAACTACGCGGAGATGACCGCGGTCATCAACACCGCGCTCGCCGACCACCCGAACCTGGTGAGCCGCCAGGTGATCGGCCGCTCGTACGAGGGCCGCGACATCGTGGCGCTCAAGATCTCGGACAACGCCGCCAGCGACGAGAGCGAGCCCGAGGTCCTGTTCACCCACCACCAGCACGCCCGCGAGCACCTCACCGTCGAGATGGCGCTGTACCTGTTGAACGAGCTGACCGACAAGTACGGCACGGACAGCCGGGTCAAGGGTCTGGTGGACAGCCGGGAGATCTGGATCGTGCCGGACATGAACCCGGACGGCGGCGAGTACGACATCCGGAACGGCTCCTACTCGGGCTGGCGCAAGAACCGGCAGCCGAACTCGGGCAGCTCCGCGGTCGGCACCGACCTCAACCGCAACTGGGCCTACAACTGGGGCTGCTGCGGCGGCTCGTCGGGCAGCCCGTCGAGCGAGACCTACCGCGGCACGTCGGCCGGGTCGGCCCCCGAGGTCTCCCTGGTCATGAACTTCGTCCGCAGCCGGATCGTCGGCGGCGAGCAGCAGATCAAGACCAACATCGACTTCCACACCTTCTCCGAGCTGGTGCTCTGGCCGTTCGGCTACACCTACAACGACACCGCGCCGGGGATGTCCCAGCAGGAGTACGACACGTTCGAGGCGCTCGGCCAGGAGATGGCCGGCACCAACGGCTACACGCCGGAGCAGGCATCGGACCTCTACATCACCGACGGCTCCATCGACGACTGGCTGTGGGGCGACCAGCGCATCTGGTCCTACACGTTCGAGATGTACCCCTCGAGCGGCGGGATCAACGGCTTCTACCCGCCCGACGAGGTGATCGGCCGGGAGACCTCGCGCAACCGCGAGGCCGTGCTGCGCTTCCTCGAGTACTCCGACTGCCCGCCGCGGGTGATCGGCGGGACGTGTGACGGCACCCAGCCGCCGGCCGGGCCGTCGTTCGAGAACACCGACAACGTCAACATCCCCGACGCGGGCGCCGCGGTGAACAGCCCGATCGCGGTGACCGGCGTGGCCGGCAACGCGCCGGCCGACCTCCAGGTGGCGGTGGACATCAAGCACACCTACCGCGGCGACCTGCAGATCGACCTGGTCGCCCCGGACGGCAGCACCTACCGCCTGAAGAACACCAACAACGACTCCGCGGACAACGTGATCGCCACCTACGCGGTCAACGCGTCCGGCGAGGTCGCGAACGGCACGTGGCAGCTGCGCGTGCGCGACCTCTACCGAGCCGACACCGGCTTCATCGACTCCTGGCGAGTCACCTTCTGATTTCCGTTACCTCGAAAGGACCCGACAGATGACCCTGCATACCTGGAACAAGACGCTCAGACGGGTGGCCGGCAAGGCGACACTCGTCGCGGTGGCCGCCGCATCGGTGCTCGGCGCGGCCGCCGGACAGGCCGTGGCCGCGCCCCCGGCACCCGCGGACGACGTGCAGCCGCAGGTCGTCGGCGGCGTGCGAGCGGCCCAGGGCGAGTTCCCGTGGATGGTGCGACTGTCCATGGGCTGCGGCGGCGCGCTGTACACGCCGCAGATCGTGCTGACCGCCGCGCACTGCGTGAACGGCACCGGCAACAACACCAGCATCACCGCCACGATGGGCGCGGTCGACCTGCAGGACCCGAACCGGATCACGGTCCGCTCCAGCTACGTCTACCAGTCCCCCGGCTACAACAACCCGTCCGGCGACGACTGGGCGCTGATCAAGCTGCAGTCCCCGGTCAGCGGGATCCCGACCCTGCCGGTCGCGAGCACCACGGCCTACGACAGCGGCATGTTCACCGTCGCCGGCTGGGGCGCGGCGACCGAGGGCGGCGGCCAGCAGCGCTACCTGCTCAAGGCCGAGGTCCCGTTCATCACCGACGCGCAGTGCGGCCAGGCCTACAGCGAGCTGGTGCCGAACGAGGAGATCTGCGCGGGCAACTGGGACGACGGCGGCGTCGACACCTGCCAGGGTGACTCGGGCGGCCCGATGTTCCGCCGCGACAACGCCGGCGCGTGGATCCAGATCGGCATCGTGAGCTGGGGCTACGGCTGCGCGCGGCCGGAGAACCCGGGCGTGTACGCCCAGACCAGCACGTTCGCGTCGGCCATCGCGGCCGCCGCGGCGAGCCTCGGCGGCGGCGAGCCGCAGCCGTCGTGCGACACGCAGGCCAACACGAGCCGAGTGTCCATTCCGGACGCCGGCGCGGCGGTCAACAGCCCGGTGACGATCGCCGGCTGCTCCGGCGCCGCGTCCTCGACCACCAAGGCCGAGGTGCACATCACCCACACCTACCGCGGCGACCTGCAGATCGACCTGATCGCCCCGGACGGCACCGCCTACCGGCTGAAGAACTCGTCGTCCAGCGACTCGGCCGACAACGTCAACGCCACGTACACGGTGAACGCCTCGTCCGAGACGGCCAACGGCACCTGGAACCTGCGGGTGCGCGACGTCTACCGGGCCGACACCGGCACGGTCGACAGCTGGAGCCTGTCGGTCTAGCGTTCTGTCCGATACGTCCGATCGGCCGAGGGCCATCCCCACGAACTCCCGGGGGTGGCCCTCGGCACGTTTCGCGGGCAAGATACGTGCAAGTTACCGCGAGGTAGCACCTCAACGAGGAGTAGCCATGACCGAGATTGCCGTCCCGCCGCTGGCCAAGGTGCCGGACAACGGCGGCCTGGCAGACGTCGTCTTCGACAACGCCGACGAGGCACCCAACGCGGTGTCGTTCCGGCGCAAGGTCGACGGGGCGTGGCGCGACGTCACCGCCGCGCAGTTCCTCGCGGAGGTCGTGGAGGTCGCCAAGGGCCTCACCGCGTCCGGCATCGGCCCTGGTGACCGGGTCGGCATCCTGTCCGCGAACTGCTACGAGTGGACCCTGTTCGACTTCGCGATCTGGGCGGCCGGCGCGGTCTCGGTGCCGATCTATGTCACCTCCTCGGCGGAGCAGATCGAGTGGATCATGTCCGACTCCGGCGCGGTGGCGGTCGTGGTGGAGACCGAGACGCTCGCCGGCAAGGTCGAGTCGGTCCGCGGCAAGCTCGACGACCTGCGCCACATCTGGCGGATCGACGACGGCGCGGTGCGCTCGCTCGTCGAGGCCGGCCAGGACGTCCCGGACGAGGAGATCCGCACCCGGCGCGCCGCCGTCACCCCGGACGACCTCGCCACGATCATCTACACCTCGGGCACCACCGGCCGGCCCAAGGGCGTGGTGCTGACCCACCGGAACATGTTCGCCTCGGTCGGCAACGCCGTCGAGTACCTCGCGCCGATGTTCAAGGGCGGCGAGGGAGTCGAGACCAGCACGCTGCTGTTCCTGCCGCTGGCCCACGTGTTCGGCCGGATGGTCGAGGTCGGCGCGGTGATGGCGCGCGCCACGCTCGGGCACTGGGCGGACGTCAAGACCCTGACCGACAACCTCGCCGCGTTCCGGCCGACGTTCATCCTGTCCGTGCCGTACGTGCTGGAGAAGGTGTACAACGGCGCGCGGCAGAAGGCGCACGCCGGCGGCAAGGGCAAGATCTTCGACGCCGCGGCGGCCACCGCGATCGCCTACAGCGAGGCCGGTGACCGGGCCGGGCTCGGGCTGAAGGTCAAGCACGCGGTGTTCGACCGGCTGGTGTACAGCAAGCTGCGGGCCGCGCTCGGGGGCCAGGTGCAGTACGCGATCTCCGGCGGCGCCGCGCTCGGTTCGCGGCTGACCCACTTCTTCCGCGGTGTCGGCATCACGGTGTTCGAGGGCTACGGGCTGACCGAGTCGACCGCCGCGTCGGTGGTCAACGCGCCGGGCGCGTTCAAGCCGGGCACCGTCGGCAAGCCACTGCCGGGCACCGCGGTGCGCACCCGCGAGGACGGCGAGATCGAGCTGCGCGGCGACGGCGTGTTCACCCGATACTGGCGCAACGAGGACGCGACCCGCGAGGCGATCGACTCGGACAGCTGGTTCGCCACCGGCGACCTCGGCGACCTCGACGCGGACGGCTTCCTGAAGATCACCGGGCGCAAGAAGGAGCTCCTGGTGACCAGCGGCGGGAAGAACGTGGCGCCGTCGGTGATCGAGGACCGGATCGCGGCGCATCCGTTGGTGGGGCAGGCGTTGGTCGTCGGCGACGGGCAGAAGTACATCGCCGCGCTCATCACCATCGACGCGGACTACTTCGGCTACTGGAAGACCACGGCCGGCAAGCCGGAGACCGCCACGGTGGCCGACCTCGCCGAGGACACCGACATGATCGCCGAGATCCAGCGCGCGGTGGACGAGGGCAACCTCGCGGTGTCGACGGCGGAGTCGGTGCGCAAGTTCCGCGTCCTCGACACCGAGTTCAACCCGGAGAACGGCTACCTGACGCCGTCGCTCAAGCTCAAGCGCAGCGTGATCATGAAGGATTTCGCGAGAGAGGTGGACGCGCTCTTTACCTGATTTTCGTAATCGATCGACCACACTCGATGACCGGGTAGGGTTTCCCCAACCCGGAACGTTCGGGCGTCCTGTTGCCTAGTTGGAGGCCACGCGATGGGGCGACACTCGTCGGGCAAGGCACGCGGAGTGCGTGGCCTGCGCTCACGGTCGCCGGTGATCCTGCTGTCCGCGCTGCTGGTGCTGGCGCTGCTCAGTTGGTTCACGTTCGACTTCCTGCGTGACCGCCTGCGCGCCTCCTCGTGCGACACCACGACGGTCCTCAACGTCACCGCGGCCGCGGACATCGCTCCGGTCATCAACCAGGTCGGCGACCGAGTGTCCGAAGAGGACGAAGCCGCCTGCTACAAGGTCAACGTGACGAGCCGGGAGTCCGCCACCACGGCCGAGTCGCTGGTGGTGTCGGACGGCAGCGAGCGGCCGGACGTGTGGATCCCCGAGTCGACGGTCTGGTTGCAGCGCGCGCAGGACAAAGGTGCCTGGAACGTGCCGGTGAGTGGTACGTCGATCGCGAGCTCGCCGGTCGTGGTGGCGCTGACCGAGGACGCCGCGGGCGAGCTGGGTTGGCCGCAGAAGGCGCCGGCGTGGCAGCAGCTGTTCGGCCCGGAGGCGAACCGCGGCGTGACGGTCGGCATGCCCGACCCGGCGCGCGAGCCCACCGGGGTGTCGACGCTGTTCGGCGTGCGGCAGCTGGTCGCCAGCGGCCCGAACGCCGGCCAGCGGGTCACCACCGAGCTGCGCAGGCTCTCCCCGAACACGGTGCCCGAGCAGGCCGACCTGTTCGCCCGGCTGCCGGGTGGGCAGAGTGCCGACGAGCCGCTGGACGGCTTCCCCACCTCCGAGGTCTCGGTGCTGCGGCACAACGCGAAGCAGAGCGGGGTGCCGCTGGTCGCGTCGTACGCCCAGCCCGCGGTGCCGGCGCTGGACTTCCCGTTCGTCGTGCTGCCGGAGACCAAGCCGGAGAAGCGCGACGCGGCGGAACGGTTCCTCAAGGTGTTGATCGACCAGCAGGCGGCGGAGACCTTCGGTGATGGCGGTTTCCGCACGCCGGACGGGGAGATGCTGCGAGAGCGGCCGAGCGACCGGCGCACGTCGGCGCAGAAGCTGACCCCGCCGCAGATGCCCAACCCGGCCGAGGTCGCCACGGTGCTCAACGAGTGGGCCGGCGTCAACCTGAGCGCGCGGATCCAGGTGCTGCTGGACGTGTCGGGGTCGATGAACGAGTCGGTGCCCGGGGCGGGGAAGAACCGCATGCAGGTCACCCTGGAGGCGGCCGAGCTGGGCATCGGGCTGATGAGACCGACCACGAAGATCGGCGTGTGGACGTTCTCCACCGATCTGGACGGGGAGAACAAGGACTACAAGGAACTGATCCCCGTCGACACGGTGTCCGACCAGCTCTCCGGCGGCGCGCTGGCGAAGCTGCGAGCGGTCCAGGCGCTGCCGAACGGTGCGACGGGCCTGTACGACAGCACGCTGGCCGCGTACAAGTCGGCGAACCAGAACTACGAGGCGGGCCGGATCAACGTGGTCATCGTCCTCACGGACGGCCGCAACGAAGACGACAACGGCATCGGCCGCCAGGAGCTGCTCAAGGAGCTGGGCGAACTACGCGACCCGCGCAAGCCGGTGCAGATCATCGGCATCGGCATCGGCCCGGACAGCGACGCCGCGGAGCTGAAGGCCATCGCCGGCGCGACCGGCGGCCAGTCCTTCAACGCCCCCGACCCGACGAAGATTCTCGACATCTTCTACGCGGCGCTGTCGAAGCTCCTCTGCCAGCCCCCCACCTGCCAACCCCAACAAGGCGGCTGACCAGCACGAACGGGCCCAGCGGCATGATCACGGAGTACCGCTCATCGAGCCCGTCCCGCACCCGGCGACACGCTCCTCGGACCACAGAACGATCTTGACGTTGCACCGCGAACAGGACGACCTTGTGGCTCTCTGAGCCGGTTTGGAACCCGGCTCAGCACACTCGCGGTTAAGGCTTGCGGGCGACCGCGCCGAGGAGGATCTTGTCGACGGAGTCCGGCGGGTTCAGGTGCGGGCCGTCGGGCCACCAGTCGCGCACCCGGACGAGCCCGGGTTCGACGACGTCGAGGCCTGCGAGCAACCCCATGATCTGGTCGTGGGTGCGGAAGTACCCGGAGCCCATCGAGCTGCCGCTGAAGACCCCCTCGACGAACCGGGCAAGCTCGGTGCCGTCCGCGTCGTCCCGCGGGTCGGTGAAGTGGGTCAGCGCGACATACGAGCCGGAAGGCAACATGTCGATGTAGCGCCGCATGACCTCCGCGGGCTGCTTCGAGTCCGGGACGTGGTGGAACGTCGCGCACTGGATCAGCCCGAGGGGCCGGTCGAACTCGATCAGCTTGGTGACCGTGGGATGGCCGAAGATCTCGTCCGGCTCGGTGAGGTCGCCCATCACCAAGTGGGTGTTCTGGTTCTCCTCCAGCAGCGCCCGGCCGTGCGCGGCGACGACGGGATCGTTGTCCACATAGACGACATGGGCCAAGGGGTTGATTCGCTGTGCGGCCTCGTGCGTGTTCTCGGTGGTCGGCAGTCCGGCGCCGCAGTCGATGAACTGGTCGACGCCCGCGGTGCCGGTGAGGAACCGGACGGCGCGGATCAGCCACGCGCGGTTTATCCGCGCGATGCGCTCCATCTGCGGCGCCGCATCGACGACCTCCCGGTACACCTGACGGTCGACCTCGTAGTTGTTCTTACCGCCAAGGAAGCAATCGTAGACCCTCGCCACGCTGGCCTTCGTCGTGTCGATCACTACCGCCCTGGGCCCATCGTTAGGCGGCTGCGCAGTTTCCCGGCTCACCCTCATCACGCTATCGCACCGACGCGACCGCTGGTGGAGCGGTTTGAGGAGTAAGGAGAACAAGGTGCGCCGATGAACTAGCACACCGCGTTATGGAGATCTCGGTTGCTGCTGCTGCGCTTTTCGGAAGTCACTCGCGTTTGAAGCCGGCCGGGTCGGCTAGGTAGCGGTCCAGATCCGGGTCCTCATGCAAGTCGCGGTACCGGAACTCGATCCGCCACTCGGGGCCGAGCTCATCGCGCAGGCGGGCGACCGCACGGCGCACCGCCGCGTTGAACTCGCGGCAGCGGGGCTCCCGCCACGGGCCGGGGTCCGGTGGGTAGTCCCAGTTCATCGAGCTGTCGTAGTCCCCCACGAGGGCCAGCAGCTCGTCCCGCAGCGTTCGGCTGACCGGTAACAGCTCCAGGTCGATCGCGTAGCCGGGGTACAGCTCGCGGGCCGCCTCGTCGGTGGCCCACAGGAGGGTGCCCGAACCCGCGTCGAAGGAGAACCGAGCCGTGGGCACGCGCTACTCCGGCGGGACGCCGACTCGAACGTCGGTGATGCACAGCGGGGCCACGTCGATGCTGCGGCTGACCTCCACCTGGGTGACCGGCTCGGGCGCGACCACGTGGACCACGTGCAGGCCGTCGGTGAAGCGCACCGGATAGGAACGCCCGCCCACCCGAACCGTGCCGGGAGCCGTGTCCGAGGTGTAGTAGCCGATGCGCACGATCTGCCTGCCGGGCACCTCACGATGCAGCGGGATCCGCGCGGTGCCGTCCTCGACCAGGTAGCCGCAGTCCTTCACCGGGCCGCGGACCGCCGACACCGTGGCGCCCAGGTCGCGGATCGGTTGCGGGGTACCGGTCTCGTCCAGCCGGTAGAGCTCCTCGGCGGGCCGGTCGAACCGCGGCTTCTCCGGCACCAGGCCGACGACGCGCGACGTGGACGCGTCGTCGAGGAACCAGTCGATCATGATGTTGTTCGGCACGCCGCCGTCGAAGAGGACCATGCCGGGACGCTCGGCCAGCTCCGCGCGCGCGGTGGTCACGTAGTCGCGGGCATCGCGGAACTGCAGCGCGGGCGCCAGGATCAGGAAGCTCACCAAGGAACCCGCGATCAGCACGGCCGACACCGCAAGCACGGCCAACGGGGTCTGCGGCGCGGCCGGCCGGCGGGGCTCGTCCGACGGCAGGAACGCGAACACCGCGCACAGCACCGCCACCGGCACCGCGTCGGCGAGATAGCGGGGATCGGTCGCGACGGCGGGGCCCACGTCCTGGAGCCGGGTCGTCGCCACCAGCGTCAGGTCCACCGCGAGGTAGCCGGCCAGGAACAGCCACGGCAACAACGCCCGGCGCCGGGACCGGACCGCGCTCATGACGATCAGGCCGACCGCCGCCAGGACCGCCACCATCCGCACCACCGGCGGCGGTGTCTGCCAGGCCGCACCACCGCCGGCCTCGGTGAACGGACCGCCGAACATGCCTGGCAGCAAAGTGTCCACAATGGATCGACCGGCGAACTCGACGATCGTCCGGCTGGTGACCGCGTCGCCGCCGGTCTGGCTCTCCGTGAGGCTCAGGTACAGCAACGCGAAGCCGATGACCAGCGCCGCATGGGCGGCCCAGACCCACCGGTGCTCGCGCAGCGTCGACATGATCGGCGCGATCCGCTCGCGCGGCACCAGCAGCACGGTGACGCCGAAGAGCACCGCGGGGATCAGCGCGGCCTTCTCGTAGAACGCGAGCCCGAACAGCGTCCAGCCCGCCGCCGCCACCGCCTGCCCCACCCGGCCGTCGTCGAGGTAGCGCAGGTGCGAGTGCAGCGCCGCGAACATGGCCAACAGCAAAGGGAACAGCTGCATGGCATAGGCCCACCACAGCGTGGGGAACAGGATCACCGGCGAGGCCGCGAACACGGCGAACGGCACCAGCAGGGCCCACTGCGCACCGAAGAGCCGGACCATGACCCGCCAACACAGCCAGAGCGTCACCGCGTGCATGGCGAGCACCGGCAGCACGGCGATCGTGTGGTTGAGCGGCGCGACGGCGGTGACCAGCCAGGTCAACAGGAACGCGCCGGGCTGGAGGTGGCCGCTGTAGTCCTGGAACAGGAACTCGAGGTCGTAGGGGGCGGCGTGCGCGGCGCGGTAGGTGAGGATGAAGTCGTCCTGGCCGAAGTACCCGTTCAGCGTGGCGATCATGTGCACGACGAACGGCACCCCGGCGACCACCAGCGCCGCGACGCCTACCGGCGAGCCGAAGCGCCGAGCGCCGTGCCGAGGCCCCAGGTGTCGCGGCGCGGCCAGCTCCTGGTCACCGGAAACGACACTGGGCACGGTTCTCCTCGTCACCTCGCTGAGGCCCGACCTGTCCCTCCATCGTGGGGGCTGGCGCTACGGAACGCGACCCGGCGAGCGAGAAACCTACGAACGGACGGGGCCGCTAGAAGGGGTCGTACGGGCCACGGTGCCCGAACCAGCCCGCCACCCGACGCAGCCGCAACCGCAACAGCACCTTGAGGAACACGTTCCAGCTGAACCACGGCAGCTGGGCCACCACGCGCAGCCGGTCCGCCGCCTTCGGCCGGGCCAGCTTGAACCGGGCCAGCGAACGGCTGCGGTCGACGTAGACGTAGCGGGAGCCGAACAGGACCTTCGCGATCGTGCCCAGCGTGACGCCGATCGAGGAGAAGCAGTCGTGCACGAGGATCTCCCCGCCCGCCGGCAGGTGCCGCGACCAGCGCAGGTCGTCCGTATAGGTCCAGTAGTCGTGCTTGCCGTCGACGTAGAGCAGGTCGAACGAGCGGTCCCAACCCGGGCGCAGCTTGGTCGAGTAGCCGACCACCAGCTCCACGACGTCGGTGAGCCCGGCCGTCGCGACGTTCGCCTCGAAGCGGTCTCTCGTCGATGCGCCGCCGAACAGCCGGCCGTCGACGAACGCGTCGACGGCGATCACCCGGGCTCCGACCGCGCGGGCCGCCTGGCCGAGGATCACGGTGGATCTGCCCTGGTGACTGCCGATCTCGAGCACGGTCGCACCCGGCTCCAGCCGGAGCACGGCCTCCCAGAGCATTCTGGCCTGGCCCTCGGTCAGCCAGCCCGGAACGTCGGCGACCGACTCCCAGACGTGGTCGAAGTCCACGGACACCTGCCTACCCGAAAGCCAACTTTGGTCGGGTCACCATAGCCCTAGTATTCGAGCGATGTTAACCACCAGTAGCAGGGTTCGGCGCCGGCTTGCCGCGTTGCCGCGTGATCCCGCTGCCTGGGTGATGCTCGGCCTGACGCTGCTGTCGTTCCTCCAGCGCCCGGGCCGCACGACGTTCGACACCAAGCTCGACCTGGCCGTCGACCCGATCGCGTTCCTCGGCCGGGCCCTGCACCTGTGGAACCCCGAGGCCACCGGCGGCGAGCTGCAGAACCAGGCCTACGGCTACCTCTTCCCGATGGGCCCGTTCTTCGCCGCGGGCCAGCTGCTGGGCCTGCCGCCGTGGCTGACCGAGCGGATCTGGTGCTCGCTGCTGCTGTGCCTGGCCTTCGGCGGGATGCTGGCACTGACCCGCGCGCTGCGCATCGGCAACGAGCCGGCCCGCTTCGCCGGCGCGCTGGCCTACACGCTCGCGCCGCGGATGCTCACCGAGATCGGCTCGCTGTCCGCGGAGATGCTGCCCGCGGTGTTCCTGCCGTGGGTGCTGCTCCCACTGGTCAAGGCCAACCGGATCGGCTCGCCGCGGCGGGCGGCCGGACTCTCGGCGCTCGCCGTGTTCGCCATGGGCGGCATCAACGGGGCCATGGTGCTGATGTCCATGGTGCTGCCGTTCCTGTGGCTGGTGACCAGGAAGTTCACCCGCGAGCACGTGAAGCTCTGCGCGTGGTGGTGCGTGTCCGTGCTGGCCGTGTGCCTGTGGTGGATCCTGCCGCTGCTGCTGCTCGGCGAGTACAGCCTCCCGTTCCTCGACTACATCGAGTCCGCGTCGAACACGACCGCACCGATGTCGATGTTCCAGGTGCTGCGCGGCACCAACCAGTGGGTCGCCTACGTCGTGGCCGGCACGCCGTGGTGGCCGTCGGGCTTCATGCTGATCGACAACCCGGTCCTGATGCTGGTCACCGGCCTGGTCGCGGCGATCGGGCTGTACGGCCTGGTCCGCCCGCGACTGCCGGAACGACGGTTCCTCGTACTCAGCGTGGTGACCGGGCTGACCCTGCTCACCGTCGGCTACGTCGGCACCCTCGACGGCCCGTTCGCCGACACCGTCCGCGACCTGCTGGACGGCCCGCTCGCCCCGCTGCGCAACGTGCACAAGTTCGAGCCGGTGCTGCGGCTGCCGCTCGTCCTCGCCTTCACCCACGCGCTCACCGGCCGGCTGCCGGGGATGGCCCGCGGCACCTCGCCGCTGCGCGCGACCCGCGCCCGGCTCACGGTGGCGGCCCTGCTGGTGGCGATCATGGCCGCGCCCGCGTGGCTGCTGACGCTCCGCCCCGGCCCGGGCTGGGCGGACGTGCCCGACCACTGGCAGTCCGCGATGACCTGGCTCGCCGATCGTGACGCCAACGCGCGCACGCTGCTGCTGCCCGGCTCCGGGTTCGGCGACTACACGTGGGGTCGCACGGTCGACGAGCCGGCGCAGGCACTGGCCCGTTCGCCGTGGGCGGTGCGCAGCCAGATCCCGCTGGGCTCGGAAGGCAACACCCGCCTCATGGACACGGTCGAGGACGCGCTCGCCGACGCCCGCGGCTCACCCGCGCTCGCCGACTTCCTCGCCCGCGCCGGCTACCGGTTCGTCTTGCTGCGCAACGACCTCGACCAGAACAACACCGAGGCGCCGCCACCCGCGTCGCTGCGCGCCGGGCTCGATGGTTCGCCGGGGCTGGCACGGGTCGAGGACTTCGGCCCGGAGGTGGAGCTCGACGGGCTCGGCGAGGTGCCGTCGCTCGAGGTGTACGAGGTGGACTCGCCGGTGCCGCGCGCCAGCGTGGTGTCCACGGCGGACATCCCGACGGTGAGCGGCGGCCCGGAGTCGCTGCTGCCGCTGCTCGAGGCCGACATGCTCGACCCGCGGGCGCCCACGATGCTCGCCGGCGACGGCGCGCTGCCCGAGTCGCGCGAGTGGCTGGTCACCGACGGGCTGCGGTACCGAGAACGCAACGTCGGCCGGGTGCGGGACAACCTGTCCGAGACGCTCACCGTCGACGCGGACCCGCGGCAGCGGCGGCCGTCCACCGACGTGCTGCCCTTCCGCGGCCGCGACCACCAGACCGTGGCCGCCTACCGCGGCATCCGCGACGTGCGGGCCTCGACGTCGATCAGCTACGCGGACGCGATCGGCGTGAGCGACCCGTCCGGTCTGCCGTTCGCCGCGATCGACGGCGAGCCGCAGACCGCCTGGCGCTCGTCGAGCTTCGACGGGCCGGAGAACCAGTGGCTCGAGGTCGAGCTGGACACCCCGCGCGAGGTCGACACGGTGAACGTGGCCATCGTCGACAGCCTGCGGGTCGGCTGGCCGGTGACCAAGATCCGGATCACCACCGACAACGGCACCGTCGACCACGAGGTCCCCCGCGGCAGCGAGGCACACCCGTACACCGTCCCGCCAGGACTGACCAGCTCGGTCCGGGTGACCGTGCTCTCGGTGGCGTCCGGCCGGGAGACGGGCAACGTGGCGATCTCGGAGCTGGACATCCCGGGTGTGACGGCGACCCGGGCGCTCGCCGTGCCCGAGGACGTGGCGCCGTCGCCGGACCAGCGCACGGACTTCGCGTTCACCCGGGGCTCGCAGCCGCGGTACGCGTGCGTCGCCGAGACCTGCGACGCGAGCCGGGCCCGCGAGGGCGAGGAGCCGTTCGGCGTGCACCGGCTGTTCCAGACCGACACGAAGGCGAACTACCGGTTCGAGGGCACCGTGCTGCCCGCCCACGGCGGGACGGTGCCGCTGACCTCGCCCGGCTTCGAGGTGACCGCGTCGACCCAGCTGGCCGGCGACCCGGCCGCGGGCCCGCTCGCCGCGGTCGACGGCAACCCGGACACGACGTGGATCGCCGACGGCACCGACGAGCGGCCGACGTTCACGCTGACCTGGGACACCCCGCAGACGATCACCGGGCTGCACCTGGACACCGGCGACGACTCGGGCGGCTCGCGGCCAACCGACCTGCTGGTCACCGTGCCGCGCGGGAGCCAGGCGGTGCCGGTCACGCCGGAGGGGGACGCCGACTTCGAGCTGACCACCAAGACCATCCAGCTCACCATGCTCGCCACCGAGGCGAGGCCGGGCCGCCCGGCCGGCATCACCGAGCTCGACCTCGCCGGGTCGACCATCCCGCGGCCGGCGCCGGACACCGAGCTCACCGTGCCGTGCGGCGACGGTCCGACCATCGAGCTCGACGGCTTCCGCTACACGACGTCGGTGACCGGCACGCTCACCGACTTCATGACGCACCGCCCGCTGCGGTTCACCACCTGCCGCGACCTCGAGGGCGGCATCGACCTGGAGCCGGGCGAGCACGAGCTGCGCACCGAGCCCTCTCCCGCGTTCGTCGTGCACGACCTGCGCATGGTGTCCACATCGGACCGTGCGGCGCCGCGACTACGCGGGCACTCGATCAACCGCTGGGACCTCGCGCACCGGGAGGTCCTGGTGACCGAGGGCCCGGAGGCCGTGCTTTCCGTGCCGGAGAACGCGAACGACGGCTGGGTCGCCAAGCTGGACGGCGAGGAGCTGCATCGGGTGCGGGTCGACGGCTGGCAGCAGGCATGGCTGGTGCCGGAGGGCAAGGGCGGCACGGTCGAGCTGACGTTCGCGCCGGACGGGCAGTACCGAACGCGGATCGCCGCCGGTGGGGCCGCCGCGTTGCTACTCGTCGGCTCGGTGTTCATCCCGGTGCGCCGCCGGCGGCCGGTCGACGTCCGGCCCGGCGGCCGGCGGTGGATCCCGTTCGTGCTGGTGGGTCTGGCCGTGGTCCTGGGCGGCATGCTGCCGGTGGTGCTGCTGATCGCCTGCCTGCTGGCGCGGTCGGTGTGGCCGCCGGCGCCACGGACGATCGCGTTCGGCGCCGCGGCGTTGGCGTGCGTTGTAGCGGTGATCGGGCGGCTGCTCGACCACGGGCAGCAGTGGGCCTACGGATGGTTGGCGCAGTCGGCGCTACTGCTCGCCGTGGCCGCGGTCGTCTCGTCCTGCGTGGACTGGTTCGACTCGCCGAGACCGGATCTCGATGACCGCGCCGGCAACGACGAGCAGGCTCGTCGCGATCGCGGCCGCGGTGACCACCTGAGTCAGTTCGTCGTTGAGCCAGACCGAAACCAGGACGATCTCGACCGCGACCGCGAGCCAGATCAACACCGTTGACTTGCGGTCCGCGCTCGCGATCCGCGAGAACAGCAGGATCTGCACGAGCGAGAGCATCGAGCCGACGAGCGCGAACGGCCAGACCGGGATGTCGGCGTTCGCATAGTCCTGGCCGCCGATGATCCCGATGATGGTCGACCCCATGGCCGCCGCGCCGAGCACGACGACGGCGTCCAGCGAGGCGCAGATGGCCAGCGCGCGCGGGACCATCCGCCGGCGCCCGTCCTCGCTCGCGAGCTTGGGCAACACGAGGATCGCGACCGCCTGCGGCAGCCAGTAGGCGATCTTGGTGACGATCGCGCCGACCGCGTACTCGCCGGCGTCGTGGGCCGGCAGGTGGTGGCGCGCGAGGACCAGGTCGAGGTTGACCAGCAGCACGAGCGCGAGCATCGCCTGCACCGCGTGCAGGACCTCGCCGACGTGGCCCTTGTGGTGTCGCGCGGGCCGCGGCCGCCCGCAGACAACCCAACCGGCGAACGCGACGACCGCCGCGCCGATCGCGGTACCGGCGAGCGCCCCGGTGGCGCTGCGGAAGACGACGAGGCCGATGACCGTGCCGCCGATGCGCCCGACCGCCTCGAACGCGAGCATCCCGGCCAGCGCCGTGAACCGCTGGGTGCCCTGCAGGACGCCATAGGACAGGCCGATCATGGTGATGGACGTCAGCGAGACGCCCACGAGAAGCGCCGGCCAGACGTCGTCGAGGTGCAGCAGCGCCATCAGCAGCGGCGCGCTGCCCAGCGCCACGGCGGTGATCGTCCCGCTGGTGGCCAGGCCGAGCGAGTACAGCTGCCCGGTGTCGCGTGTGGACAGTTGACCCCGCTCGCGGATCCGCGCGACCCGCAGCGCGGCGACGGTCTGCAACCCCATGGCCGGCACGGCGCCGACGACCAGGACCGCGAGCAGCGAGCTGAGCTCACCGAAGCTCGCGGGCACGAGCAGCCGCGCGGCGACGACGTTGAGCAGGTACGAGGCCGCCTGAAGACCGGCGACTCCGACCGAGACGAGGAGCGCGGCGACCCGAACCCGTTCGGACACTCCAACAGCCACGAGCGCCTCCCGTTACTGGCGGGTAGGAATGCGACTGTAGCCGAGCACGGCGAGCCCGAACACCCGCAGGAAGAGGGGATCCGGCCGATCCGCGATGAGTTTCTGTCGGTCCGGCGGTCTACCGTGCGAGCGCACCGGACCGGAGGTGGACCATGGCTGACCTGCGAACCGTCCTCGACGACCACGTTCGCGACGGCTCGATGCCCGGCGCGGTGGGCCTGGTGGCCCGCGGCGACCTGGTCGAGCTGGCCGTCGTCGGCGACGCCGAGGTCGGCGGCGCCCCGATGGCCCGGGACTCGATCTTCCGGCTCGCGTCGCTCACCAAGCCGATCACGGCCGCCGCGGTCATGGTGCTGGTCCAGGACGGCCGCCTGGCACTCGACGACCCGGTCGCGAAGTGGCTGCCGGAGCTCGCGCACCCGCGGGTGGTCGCCACGCCCGCGAGCCCCGTCGACGACACGGTCCCGGCGGCCCGCCCGATCACCGTGTTCGACCTGCTCAGCTCCCAGGCGGGATACGGCTTCGCGGCCGACATGTCGCTGCCGGCCGTCCAGCGGCTGGGAGCGGTGCAGCGCGACGGCCGTGAGCCGCAGGCCTTCCCGCCGCAGGACGACTGGCTGGCCGAGCTCGCCGAGGTGCCGCTGCTGTACCAGCCGGGCGAGTCGTGGCTGTACGACACGTGCTCGGCGCTGCAGGGCGCGCTGGTCGCCCGGGTCCGCGGGTCGCTGCCGGACTTCGTGGCCGAGCGGGTGCTCGAGCCGCTGGGCATGGTCGACACCGGCTACTTCGTGCCGGCCGGCAAGCTCGACCGGTTCACCGCCTACTACCGCCACGACGCGGCCGGCGCACTCGATCCGGCCGACGCGCGGGACGGCCAGTGGAGCTCACCGCCGGCGTTCCCGCTGGGCTCCGGCGGCATGGTCGGCACCGTCGACGACTGGCTCGCGTTCGCCCGGATGCTGCTCGCCGGCGGCGTCGGGCCGGGCGGGCGGCGCCTGCTGACAGAGGAGTCCGTGCGCCTGATGACGACCGACCACACCACCCCGGCCCACCGCGAGATCGGCGGGATGTTCCTGGACGGCCAGGGCTGGGGCTTCGGCGGCTCGGTCGACCTCGGGCCCGGCGACCCGTGGCACGTGCCGGGCCGCTACGGCTGGGTCGGCGGCACCGGCACGTCCGCGCACATCGTCCCGGCCACCGGCACCGCGGCGATCCTGGGCGTGCAGGTCGCCGTGGACGGTCCCACCCCGCCCACCTGGTTGTTCAGCTTCTGGCGCTACGCGGCCGGCACCGGCGGAGGCTAGCCTCTCGTCCACGCGAGACCACGCGAGACCACAGCCGACCGCTGGAGGCCGATGACACAGGACCTGTCGCGCAGCCTGCCTCGCCGCGTGCTGCTGCCCGGGGTCTGCCTCGCGATGGCGGTCGCCGTGCTGGCGCCCCTGTTCGGGCGGGGGTTCGTGCTCGCCTACGACATGGTGTTCGTGCCGCGGCAGGACCTGCTGCCCGCCACCGTCGGGCTCGGCCCGGGGCTGCCCCGGGCGGTGCCGGCCGACGCGGTCGTGGCGCTGTTGACGCACGTCGTGCCGGGCGACCTCCTCCAGCAGCTGGTCCTCGCCGCCGCGCTCTTCGCCGGGCCGCTGGGCGCCGGCCGGTACCTGCGGGACCACCCGCTCGGCGTCCAGGTCGGCGTCCAGATCACCGCGGCGGTCGCCTACGGGTGGAGCGGCTACGTCGCCGAGCGGCTGCTCATCGGGCACTGGCCCTACCTGCTCGCCTACGCCTGTCTGCCCTGGATCGCGCACGCCGCCCGCGACCTGCGCACGCCGCGGCGGGTGGCGGTGCTCGTCCTCGTCAGCGCTCCGGCGGTGCTCACCCCGACCGGCGGGCTCCTCGCCGCAGGCGTGGCCATGGTGTGCGGCGGCCCGCGCCGGCTCTGGCTCACCGCGTCCGTCGCCCTCGTGCTCAACGCGCCCTGGTGGGTCCCCGCGCTCCTGCACCCGGGCGGCGCGCTGTCCACCGAGTCCGGGGTCGACGCGTTCGCCGCCCGCGCGGAGAGCTGGGGCGGCGCGCTCACCAGCCTGCTCGGCCTCGGTGGCATCTGGAACGCCGAGGTCGTCCCGGCCAGCCGGACGAACCCGGTGGTGCCCGTCCTCGTCCTCGCCATGGTCGCCGTCGCTGTCGTGGGCATGCGCCGGCTCCCCCGCCCGCTCGTCCTGCTCGGCGTCGCCGGCCTCGTGCTCGCGGCCCTGGGCGGCACTCCCGTGCTCGGCTGGGTCGTCGCGCACGTGCCCGGCGCCGGCCTGCTCCGCGACTCGCAGAAGTGGGTGGCCTGGTGGGCGCTGCCGTTCGCGCTCGGTTTCGCGCTCGGCGTCGGGCAGGCCGCCGACCTGCTGCGGCGAGGACGTAGAGCACTGCTCGTGGGCGCCGCGGTCGTGCCGATCGCGATGATGCCCGACCTCGCCTGGGCCGCGTGGGGTCGCCTCGCGCCGGTCGACTACCCGGACGACTGGGCGCGGGTTCGCCAGATCCTCGAGACCAGCCCGCACGAGGGCGACGTCGTCGCGCTGCCCTTCGGCCTGTTCCGCCAGTACGGCTGGAACGGCGGGCGCACCCAGTTCGACCCCGCGCCGCACTACCTGCCGCGCACCACGGTCGTCGACGACACCCTCGTGGTCGGCGGCCGGCCGGTCCCCGGGGAGGACCGCCGGGCCGCCGCCGTGCGGGAGGTGGTCACCGAGGGTGGCGATCTCACCGGGCTCGGCATCGGGTTCGTGCTGGTGGAGCACGGCACGCCGGGTCGGATCGAGGAAAACCTGCTGGATCCCGACGAAAGGATCTACCAGGGCAGATGGTTGGACCTGTATCAATTGGGCAGACCGGTGACACCGGATCGGACCGCCAGGCCACCGACGGCGCCCGTCGTCGCGGCCGACGTGTTAGCACTTGCGACCATCACGCTGGGCTTGTTGTGGCTTGTGTTACCGGCCGGTAGCCTGAGGCGGTCCAACACTCGGACTCGGGAGTAGTGACGTGGGAAAGCTGGTCGGCGCAATCGCATCCGTTTTGGTCGGGCTCGCGCTCGCGACGGGAGTCGCGGTCGCAGTGTCGTCGGCCTCGGCACCGGACAAGGGCGTCAACCTGGAGGACCCGGCCGCCCCGAACGGCGCCGCGGACACCAAGTCCGGCGGCTCGGTCAACTACGGCTCCGGCACGCCCTGACCGGGGCGGCGCGCTCGTGCGCCCTGGTCCCTCGCCAGATCCTGTTCAATGCGGCGCGTTCGCGCGCCTGATCAGCGCGGCGCGCGCTGATCACTCGGCAGGTCGTTCACCCTTGACTACGAACCGGGTCGACCGCCAGTGCGTCGACCGGTCGTCGACGGTCCGCGTCGCGGCCACCGAGCCGCCCGCCGCGGCCACCACCGAACGCAGCCTCGACGGCGCGTAGCGGGTCATCCGCATCGGCGCCGGGTAGCGCAGGAACTTCCGCTGCGCCAACCTGATCAGCCAGCCCGGCGCCAGCCGCCACACCGTGCCCTTGAACGTCCACAGCGGCCGGGTCGTGCACTGCAGCAGCGCCACCCCGCCCGGCGCCAGCACGCGGACGAACTCCGCCAGGTAGCCGTCGATCACCGGTTCGGGCAGGTGCTGCAGCACGAGCTCGGAGTAGACGAGGTCGAACGAGCCGGCGGGGAACTGGCGCAGATCCTGGCTCTCGTTCAGCACGAACGTGCAGCGCCCGGAGGCGTCGAGCTGCCGCGCCTGCTCGAGCATCGGCGGCGACACGTCGACCCCGACCACCTCGTCCGCGTGCTCGGCGAGGGCTTGGGTCAGGCGGCCCGCGCCGCAGCCGAAGTCCAGCACCCGGCCCCACCGCGGCCCGACGCCGAGCTCGTCGAGCCAGGCCGCCGAGGCCGCGACGTCGGCCCGGCCCGTGTCGAGGAACTGGTCGGGATCCCAACGGCCGCCGCGCTTGTCCGCGGCGACGTACACCGCCCAGAGCGGGTCCTCCTCACCGAGGCGGACCCAGTCCCGGCGCACACCGTCGAAGCTGTCGTCGTGGCTCACCCGTGTCATTGAACGCGACTACAGTCCCGCGGTCTCGACGAGTACCGCTTCGAGCTCGGCGACGCTGCGGTCCCAGGCGAACGAACCCGCCCGCTCGCGGCCCGCCTCGCCCATCGCCTCGCGCGTCTCTTCGTCGGCCAACAGCCGGTCTACGTGGGACAAGAGGTCGTCGAAGTCGTCCGCCAGCAGGCCGGTCTCGTGGTCCACAATGGACTCCGCGACCCCGCCGGCGCGGCGGTAGGCCACCGACGGCACGCCGTGCGCGGCCGCCTCCATGATCACGATGCCCCAGCCCTCCTTCACCGACGGGCACAGGTGCACCCAGGAGCGGGCGAGGATCTCGTGCTTGTCCTGCTCGTCCACGTAGCCGTGCAGCGTGACCCGGTCCCCGACGTCGCGCAGCTCGATGTGCCGGCTCAGGTTGTCCAGCCACCAGCCGTGGCCGACGACCTCCAGCCGCAGCTTCGGCCACCGGTGGGCCAGCCGCGCCACGACGTCCACCGCGTGCTCGACGCGCTTGTGCGGCACCACCCGGCCGACCACGACCAGCGTCGGGTCCCGGTCGCGCTCGGCGCGCACCGGCGGCGCCACGTCCAGCCCGTTGCGCACCACCACGGTCCGCGAGGTGGCCACGCCGAGACCGGCGAGCTCACGGCGGGTCTCGTCGGAGACGGTGAGGTAGCGGCAGTTCCGGTAGAGCAGCGGGGCGACCCGCGACTCGATCCACCAGCCGATCTTGCCGAGGACCGGCCCCAGGACCGCCGACCACTGCTCGCGGTGCACGTGGTGCACGAGCACCAGCACCGGGCAGCGAGCCACCAGCCGGGAGAAGAACGGCATGCCGGCCTGCACGTCGACGACCACGTCCGGCCGTAACCGCAGGACCGCGAGCATCGCGAACAGGTACACGCCCCACCGGCCACCGCGGCGGCGGAAGCGCACGCCCTCGATCACCTCGTCGGCCGGGCCGTTCACGTGCGCCGCGCACTGGACGGTCACCCGGTAGCCGCGTCTCGCGAGGCCCTCGGCCATCCGCTCGACGTAGCGCTCGGAGCCACCGCCTTCCGGGTGCTTGGTGTCTCGCCAGTTGACGAACAGCACCGCCGGACGGGTGTCGCGTTCGCGGCCCATGAAATCTCCGCATCGCAGGTGATAGGTTACCGGCCGGTACAGTGCACCAAATGAATCATGAAAGCGATACCCCCAATGGTAGGTAGCGACACACGAACCGATTCAGTAAACGCGCGCGAAGCTACTCTGAGCAGATCCGTGCGGCTGTTCCGCGCATTCCTCAAGGAGCAGTCCGACCCGGATCACTTCTACCAGATCCTGGCCACGGACTCGGTGCGGCAGATTTCGGAGTACGCCCCGCTGGACGGCCGGCTCGTCCTCGATGTCGGCGGCGGCCCGGGCTATTTCGCGGACAGTTTCCGGGCAGCCGGCGCGCATTACGTCGGCATCGACCCGGACGTCGGCGAGCTGTCCGCGCGGGGCGAGCCGGCGGCCGGCATGATCCGCGCCAGCGGCACGGAACTGCCTGTTCAGAGCGATTCCGTGGACGTCTGCTACTCGTCGAACGTGCTCGAGCACGTCGCCGACCCGGCGGCCATGCTCGCCGAGATGGTGCGCGTGACCAAGCCCGGGGGAACCATTTTCGCGTCATTCACGCCGTGGTTCTCACCATGGGGCGGACACGAGACGGCGCCCTGGCATTTCCTCGGCGGTCACTATGCGCGACGCCGATACATCCGGCAAAACGGACAGGAACCGAAGAACCGGTTCGGCGAGAGCCTGTTCGCGTTTCGAGTCGGCACGGCAATACGCTGGGCGCGCCGTTGCGAGCAGGCCCGAATGGTGCGTGCGCTGCCCCGTTACCACCCGTGGTGGGCGACGTGGATCGTGCACGTTCCCATGCTACGGGAAATTGCCTCCTGGAATCTGGTACTCGTACTCGAAAAGGTGTGAGCGGCTATCTCGCCGCGCCGGCCGGCTGGCGGCGCAGCGGCGGGTCGAACCCGTGGCGGCCGCCGCGCCGGTAGCCGGCGATCAGCATCAGCACGCCGACCACGGTCAGGATCGCGCCCGCGACCCACATCGCGACCGGCCACGACGTCAGCAGGCTGAGCTTGGACATGTTGTCCTGGGCCTTGGTGACGTTGTCGTTGATCGTCGTCTCGTTGAACCGCAACGTGCCCTGGAAGACGATGGTGCCCTCGCCGGGATCCTGACCCTCGGTGAGCAGCTCCTGCTTGCCCTCCTGCTGGCCGACGACGACGATCCCGGTCTCCGGCTCGACCCACACGGTCCGCTTGACCTGGTAGTACACCTCGGCGTCGACGCTGGGCTCGTCCTCCTGGTCGACGAGCGAGCCGGGCACCTCCCGGTCGGCGATCTTGGTCGGCGGCACCGCCATCACGTACCGGTACGTGTTGACGCCCTGGATGGTCTCCTCGCCGTCGAACCGGGCGTCGACCGGCTCGCGCACCGACAGGTCGTAGAACTTGTAGTCCCGCTTCTCGGTGCCGAACGGGAACTTGAAGGACAGGCCGGGCTGCTGGACCGTGTTGCGGTCCGCGGTGATCCGCTTGCCCTGCTCCTCCTCGATGAACTGGCCCTCGCACGGCGCGACGGCCTCGTTGCTGTGCCGGTCGATGCACAGCGAGCGCACCGACGCGTCGACCACGATGCCGGTCGCGTCGTCGGTGGTCCTGGTCGCCTCGACGTACACGGCCACGTCGCCGTCCTCCTCGACCTCGGGCTGGGTGAGGTCGCCGGTGACGTACGTGGTCGACGTGAGGCTGAGGTTCTGCCGGATCTCGGGCACCGGGGCGCCGTCCTCCGTGCGGATGATGAGCGCGGTGATGCCGTCGCCCTCGGATACCGACGTGGACTCGTTGTCCAGCGGGATCTTCGCGAGCTGCGGGTAGGCGTAGAAGCGCAGCAGCAGGCCGAGCGCCACCGCGAACACCCCGAGTCCCAACAGGATGAAGCTGATGATCCGGCGCAACGGACCTCCCCGGTGAGGATGCGACAACAGTCACAGTGTGGCCGATAAACTACCCGACAGTAACCTGTTCGCAAGCACTAACCCGAGTAGTCCACCGCACGATGCAAACGCTTGCGCCAGATGGCGCAACGCCCGGGTCGACTGGTCGCCGGGACGTGCCACGAGCGATGATCGCACCATGCGATGCGACGTGTGGTGGGCACGGCCGGCGCCGGCGACCGAGCGCCTGCTGGCGATGCTCGACGGCGTCGAGCGTGAACGGTACGGCAACTACCGTCAGGAGATCGACCGGCTGCGCTTCCTGACCGGCCGGGCACTGATCCGCACGGTCGCGGGCCGCCAGCTCGGCGTCGAGCCGGAGCGGGTGGTGCTGGACAGCAGCTGCTACGACTGCGGCAAGCCACACGGCAAGCCGCGGGTGGTGGTCGGCTCGTCGCCGGCCGCCGCGCCCGAGGTGTCGATCTCGCACTCCGGGTCGCTGGTGGCGCTCGCGGTGGTCGACGACGCGCCGGTCGGTGTCGACGTGGAGCAGATCCGCACCGCGGAGGTCGACGACCTGGCCCGGATCGCGTTCTCCCCCACCGAGCGCGCGGCGTTCGGGGCGCTGCCGGACAGCGATCGGCAGGGCGCGTTCTTCACCTACTGGGCGCGCAAGGAGGCCGTGGTCAAGGCGACCGGCAAGGGCATGTCGGTCGCGATGAGCGCGTTCACCCTCTCCGCGCATGACGTCCCGCCGCGCGTCCTCGCCTCCGGAGTGTCCGAAGTGGACCCAGCGAGCGTGCGCCTGGCGGACCTCGCCCCGAGCCATGACTACCGCGCGAGCGTCGCCGTCCTCGGCGCCGACGCCATCACGGTGACCGAGCAGGACGCGGACCCGCTGCTCGAGGCGCTCGGCTGAGGTGCGCGTTCGGGTCAGGTCGGGATCGCCGGCAGGCCCATCGCGCGCAGCAGCGTGCGGAACTTCGCCGAGGTCTCGGCCAGCTCCAGGGAAGGCTGCGACGCGGGCATGATGCCGGCGCCGGAGTACAGCGTCATCGTCGAGCCGGCACCGGGCGTGGGCTCGGCGATCTCCGCACAACGGATGGCCACGACCCACTCGCCGTCGCCGGCCGCGTCGCACCAGCCGATCGCGCCCGCGTAGTAGCCGCGGTCGAACGGCTCCAGCTCAGCGATCGCGTCCTTCGCCCGCCCGAACGGACGACCGCACACCGCCGGCGTGGGGTGCAGCGCGCAGGCCAGCCGCAGCGAGGAGATACCCGGGTCGGCGAGCTCGGCGGCGATCCGCGTGGACAGGTGCCACACGGCGGACGTGCCGACCAGCGACGGCTCCGCCGGCACGCTCAGCGTCCGGCAGAACGGCCGCAGCGCCTCGACGACGGCGTCCACGACGACCCGGTGCTCCTCGAGGTCCTTCGCCGACGCCGCCAGCTCCGCCGCCGCCTGCCGGTCCAGCTCCGGGTCGGCGTGGCGCGGCATCGAGCCGGCGAGCGGGTTGCACACGACCGCCTGGCCGGTCCGCGAGAGCAGCATCTCCGGCGTGGCGCCGACGAGCGTGCGCCGGCCGGCACCGGCGGGCAGGTCGACCGCGTAGGTGTACCCGGCCGTGTTGTCCGCGGCGAGGTTCGCCAGCAGCGGGGCCATGTCGACCGGGCCGGCCGTGTGCACCCGCAGCGCCCGGGCCAGCACCACCTTGTCCAGCTCACCGGCCCGCAGCCGGGTCACGGCGGTGGCGACGGCCCGCTCGTACTCGGCCGGCGCGGGTACCGGGACGACGTCGACGCCGGCGGGCACCGGGCGGCCGGCGCGGGTCGGGCGCAGCGGACCGGACCAGCACGCCTCCCGGGGCAGCACGACGTGCGGCGCGGTACCGCCGGCACTGTCGAAGGGCAGGGCGCCGACCGCGAGCGGGGCGTCCGAGTCGACCAGCAGCTTCGTCACCTGAGCGGACAGCTCGTCGGGGTCCGGCTCGGTGACCACGGTCCGCGCGCCGGTGGCGAGCAGCGCGCGTCGCGGGGAAGCGAGGAGGAACGAGCCGGGTCGGTAGTCCGCGATCAGCCCAGAGGTCACGTTTTCATCATGCCCATGCCGGTGCCCCCGAAAACCCATCCAGGGCGGGAGATTTTGAACACGTTCAGACGGGCCTGGACGGCCCCTGGACAGCAGCAGGGCCCGCCGGCAACCGGTTGAACCGGCTGCTGGCGGGCCCTGACCTCGGGAAACTAGTTGAGCGCGTCGATCAGTGCGGCGCGCTGGCGGTCGCCGAGACCGGCGGCGCGCCGGTCCGGGTCGATGCCGGACTGCTCCAGCAACGCGGCCACCTTCACCGCACCGAGGCCCGGTACGGCCTTGAGCAGCGCGGCGACCTTGGTCTTGCCGATCGTCTTGTCGTCCTTCGCACGCCCGAGCACCGACGCGATGGTCTGCTTACCGGACTTGATCGACGCCAACAGCTCGGACCGCGCCTTGCGCGCCTCCGCAGCCTTGGCCAGCGCGTCGGCGCGCTGCTCTGGAGTCAACGTGGGCAGAGCCACCGTGATGATCCTTCCTTGCTCGACTGCTGGCTGTTCCGCGACCGACAACGCCCAGGTCAGAACCGGAGCGCTCCCCCGCGGTGCCGCGGACCAGTAAACACATCAACTCCTCAGAACATACGCGCGACACGCGCAGACTTCTCGGCGAAACCGCAGGTGACACACATTCTGGGGAGCTGATACGCAGCGTCACCCATGTCCAGATGTGGCATTCCGGCACTACTGTTCCGGCCAAGACGCCACGAGTGACCAGGGAGCTTGAACAGCGATGTTGGGCACGATGCAGGACGGTCAACTGTCCATCGCCAACCTGTTGCGCCACGGCAGCCGAGTGCACGCGAACGCCGAGGTCGTGACGTGGACCGGAGAGGGTTCGCGGCGCGCCACCTTCGCCGACGTCGCCCGCGAGACGGCCCGGCTCGCGCACGCGCTGCGCGGCCTCGGTGTGACATCCGACCAGCGGGTCGGCACGTTCATGTGGAACAACAACGAGCACCTCGTCGCGTACCTCGCGGTGCCCTCGATGGGCGCCGTGCTGCACACGCTCAACATCCGACTCTTCCCCGAACAGCTGACGTACGTGGCCAACCACGCCGAGGACCACGTGGTGCTGGTGGACGCGACGCTGGTGCCGCTGCTCTCGAAGGTCCTGCCGACCTTCGAGACGGTCAAGCACGTGGTGGTCGTCAACGGCGACGCGGGCGCGCTGACCGCGCCCGAGGGCGTCACCGTGCACTCCTACGCCGACCTGCTCGCCGACCAGCCCGACGAGTTCGACTGGCCGGCCGTGGACGAGAACTCGGCGGCCGCGATGTGCTACACGTCCGGCACGACCGGGGACCCGAAGGGTGTCGTCTACACCCACCGGTCGATCTGGCTGCACTCGATGCAGGTGTGCATGACCGACTCGATGGCACTCTCGCAGGAGGACCGGGCACTGGTCATCGTGCCGCAGTTCCACGCGATGTCGTGGGGGCTGCCCTACGGCGCGCTGATGGTCGGCGCGTCGCTGATCATGCCGG
This sequence comes from Actinophytocola sp., assembly GCF_050699915.1. Lineage (GTDB taxonomy): Bacteria > Actinomycetota > Actinomycetes > Mycobacteriales > Pseudonocardiaceae > Actinophytocola. The sequence continues at coordinate 3,997 of NZ_JBOHGA010000042.1, read as the reverse complement.
ACCGGTTCCTGCAGCCCGAGCCGCTCGCCGCGATGATCGCCGCGGAGAAGCCGACGATGGCCGGCGCGGTACCGACGATCTGGCAAGGCCTGCTCGCGCTGCTGGAGCAGAAGCCGCAGGACCTCGCGCCGCTGCGCCGGGCCGTGGTCGGCGGGTCGGCGTGCCCGCCGGCGCTGATGACGGCCTTCGACCAGCTCGGCGTCACGATCATCCACGCGTGGGGCATGACCGAGACCTCGCCGCTGGGCAGCCTGTCGCACCCGCCGGCGGGCCTGGCGCCGCAGGACGCGTGGGAGTACCGGATCCTGCAGGGCCGCTTCCCCGCGTCGGTCCGCGCGCGCCTCATCGACGACGACGGCAACGAGCTGCCGTGGGACAACGAGGCGGTCGGCGAGCTCGAGGTCGCCGGGCCGTGGGTGACCGAGTCGTACTACCGGGTCGGCGCGGGCGAGGAGGGCGCGGAGAAGTTCCACGACGGCTGGCTGCGCACCGGCGACGTCGGCGCGATCACGCCGGACGGCTTCCTGCGGCTCACCGACCGGTCGAAGGACATCATCAAGTCCGGCGGCGAGTGGATCTCCTCGGTGGATCTGGAGAACCAGGTGATGGCGCACCCCGCGGTGGCCGAGGCGGCGGTGATCGGCGTGCCGGACGAGAAGTGGTCCGAGCGCCCGCTGGTGGCGGTCGTGCTGGCGGAGGGCAAGTCGGCCACACCCGTCGAGCTGCGCGAGTTCCTCGCCGCGAAGGTCGCCAAGTGGCAGCTGCCGGAGAACTGGGCGTTCATCGAAGAGGTGCCGAAGACGAGCGTCGGCAAGTTCGACAAGAAGCGGCTGCGTGCGGCGGTGGCGGCGGGAAAGATCGACATCGCGCACCTCTCGTGACGGACCCGAGCGCGGACGCCACGGCCTCGCTGCACGAGATGGTCCCGTTCGCCGGGACGCTGGGCATCGAGATGCTCTCGTCGGCTCCGGCCGAGGTGCGGGGCCGGGTGGCGTGGGCGGAGTCGCTGTGCACGGTCGGCGGCGCGCTGAACGGCGGCGTACTCATGGCGTTGGCGGACAACACCGGTGCGCTGTGCGCGTACCTGAACCTGCCCGACGGCGCAGGCGGCACGACGACGATCGAGTCGAAGACCAACTTCCTTCGCGCGGTCCGCGACGGCCACGCGACGGCGGTCTCCCGGCCCATGCACGTGGGCCGCCGCTTCGTGGTCGTCGAGACCGACGTGGTCGACGACGAGGAACGACTCGTGGCGCGGGTGACCCAGACACAGGCGGTGCTCTGAGCGGCCGCGTGCGCTCGCGCGGGGCGACTCGTGCGAGTGAGGCCGTCAAGACCCGAAGGGACTAGACCAAACGGGCGACAACCAACCAACTGGATCGGTATCGTCGCGCCCGTGCCGGACCGAGGGAACGCGCGCGACAGGAGGCGCAAGCTCAACGCGACGTCCTACGTCGTGCTCGGCATGCTCAGCAGCGCCCCCGCGACCAGCTACGACCTCAAGCAGTGGGTCGCCAACACCATCGGCAACTTCTGGGCCTTCGCCCACTCTCAGCTCTACGACGAGCCGGCCCGCCTCGTCGCCGACGGGCTCATCAGCGAGACCGTCGAGGAGGGCGGCCGGCGCCGGCGCACCTACGAGATCCTCCCGGCCGGCCGCGAGGCGCTGCACGAGTGGCTCAGCGCCCCCTCGACGGACCAGACCGAGGTCCGCGACCTCGGCCTGCTGAAGCTCTTCTTCGCCGACCTCGGCGAGCACGCGGACGTGCTGCGCCTGGCCCGCGACCGGCACGAGTCGCACAAGGCCCGCGCGGACAGCTACACCGAACAGCGCGAGGAGATCGTCGACTACGCGGACCGCTGGCAGGTCAAGACGATCGAGCTCGGCATCCGCTACGAGCGCTGCGTCGAGCAGTTCTGGGCCGACCTCATCGCGGAGCTCGAGGAGGAGCAGTCGTAAGCTGTTTACTTACCGCGCGCCAAGGGTGAAAATCTTCACCATGCAGCTCAAGGCCCTCACCCTGCTGGCCGTCCTCGCGCTGACGATCTCGGCGCTGCCCTCGGCGGCCGCGGCCAACCCAGCCCGATCCGACGACGCGCCGGTCGACTTCCACGAGTGGCGCTCGAACCACGACTTCCGCACCGGCAAGGCCGAGGGCCTGCGCCCCGGCCGCGGCGGCCTGGTGATCGGCCACCCCGCCGGCACGGTCGAGCACACCGAGCCCGACCTCGGCACCACGCGGACCTACGAGTACGGCACGTGGACCTCGCCGGCGTACCGGCACGGCTTCGACGCCACGCAGCTCGTCGCATCGTGGAACGCCGAGACGCCCGAGGACACCTGGCTGCGGGTGGAGATGCGGGGTCGCACCGCCACCGGCGCGACCGCCTGGTACACGATGGGCCGCTGGGCCTTCGGCGACAGCGACGTGCTGCGGACCTCGGTGCCCGACCAGAGCGACGCGAACGGCCGCGTCGACGTCGACACGTTCGTGGCCGCCGCCGGCGTGACGCTGCGCTCCTACCAGCTGCGCGTGACGCTGTACCGCGAGGCCGGCAAGAAGGTGACGCCCACGCTGGCCATGGTCGGCGCGATGACCTCGGCGATCCCGGACCGGTTCACCGTGGCGCCGAGCCCGCCGGCCGGCGCGTGGGGCCGCGAGCTGCCGGTGCCGCGGTACTCGCAGAACATCCACATCGGCGAGTACCCGGAGTACGGCGGCGGCGGGGAGGCCTGGTGCAGCCCGACGTCCACGGAGATGGTCGTGGAGTACTGGGGCCGCGGGCCCAAGGCCGACGACCTGGCCTGGGTCGACCCGTCCTTCGCGGACCCGAGTGTGGACCACGCGGCGCGGTTCACCTACGACAAGGACTACGACGGCACCGGCAACTGGCCGTTCAACACCGCGTACGCGGCGAGCTTCGGCCTGGCCGCGCACGTCACCCGGCTGGGCTCGCTCGCCGAACTGGAGCGCTACATCCTCGCCGGCGTCCCGGTGATCACCTCGCAGTCGTTCCTGGAGTCGGAGCTGGACGGCGCCGGCTACGGCACCGCCGGGCACCTCATGGTGGTCGTCGGCTTCACCGCCGACGGCGACGTGATCGCCAACGACCCGGCGTCGAGCAGCAACGACGCTGTGCGCAACGTCTACCAGCGCGAGCAGTTCGAGAACATCTGGCTGCGCACCAAGCGCTACGACGCGGACGGCGACGTGGCCAGCGGCTCGGGCGGCATCGCCTACGTCATCGCTCCGGTGGACAAGAAGCTGCCTCGGGGTTGACCTAGCGTTGGTCGGGTGACATTCGCCGACGAGCAGTACCCGGCGCTGCCCTATCCCGGGGCCCGGCCGCCGTGCTCGTTCGTGCACGAGGACGCCACCGGCCATCCGCTGCGGGCCGACCACTCGGCGCTGTCCGGCTGGCGGCTCGCCGCCGGCGCGGACCTCGACGACTGGCTCGCCGACCGGGACGCGGCGCCGCTCGCCGACCGGGTGGCGCTGCTCTGCTACGGCTCGAACGCCTGCCCGTCGAAGCTGACCTGGCTGCGCGACACGCTCGGGATGCCCGGCCCGGCGGTGCTGTTGCGTGCCCGCTGCACCGGCCTCGCCGCGGTGTGGGCGGCCGGGCTGCGGGTCGTCGACGACCAGCGGCCGGCCACCCTCGCCGCCATGCCGGACGTGTCGGAGCACCACGCGGTGTGGCTCGCCACCCCGTCGCAGCTCGCGGTGCTCGACCGCTGCGAGGGCCGGGCCGGTGTTGCTGGCAACCGGTACCGGTTGGCGTACGTGACCACCGGCGACGTCCGCCTGGAGGACGGCACGCACGTCGAGGCACCGCTCGCCTACGTCGCCAACGAGCGCAGCGACAGCGCCCGCACCGTGCGGTACCCGCTGCTCGTCGAGGGCCGGCCGGTGCGCTGCGCGTCCGTGCCGCAGGCGGCGGCCGCCGCGCTGACCGGCGAGCCGGCGGCCGGCGACGGGCTCGCGCTGCGGGTGGT
>NZ_JBOHGA010000041.1:0-36049 GCF_050699915.1 Actinophytocola sp. | reverse complement strand
GATCCGAGCCCGTTCAGCACGGCCAGCCGATTGCGTGCGCGACCTCGTCCACGACGCCAACGCAACGCGATCCGCATCGCTCAGTTCCAGTGCAGGTGATGGCATACCCCATCGTCCCAAGTGTCAATGAATTAATGACGCGCGACACTAGACGAGGTCGGCGGACGCATGCGCACGGCGGCGTTCGTGGTCGCCGCACCGAGCCTGATGGCCGTGACGCTGTTCGCCTTCGCGCTCGGCGTGCTCGCGGGCGCCCTGCTCCGACGCACGATCCCGGCCATGGTCGCGACCTTGGTCACCTATCTGGCCGTGCGCATCACGACCGAGGAGTCCCTCCGAGCGCACTACCGGACACCACTGATCCGGACCACAGACCCGAACGCCGGCGCCGACCAGCTGCCACTCACGGACTGGACCGTGACCGACGACGCCTGGGTCGACAGCAGCGGCCATCGCCTCACCGACAGCGAGAAGACCGACCTGCTGAACACGATCTACCAGGAAAGCGGCAGCGCGCCTGACGGCGTCGTCGAGAAATACCTTGCCGCCCACGGCAGGCGGCACTACACCGAGTACCACCCCGCCAGCGGCTTCTGGACCTTCCAGGCGATCGAAGCAGCCCTGTTCCTCGGCCTCGCCACGGCACTGTTCCTCGCCACGGCATGGCTCGTGCGCCGCCGGATCACCTGAACGAACGGCTGGTCCCGATCAGGTGCCGGCGAAGCCGAGGACGGCGTCGGTTCGGGCGACGACGATCGCGCCGGGGGCCGCCAGAAGGAGGAGCTGGCGGCTGTCGACCAAGCTAGTCGGTGCGGGCTCGTTGCCCCAGTCGACGGTGGTGGTCTCCGGCGGGACTCGTCCGCGCTGCCAGGTCAGGCGAGTTTCGGTCACCGTGCCGCACAGTGCCACGAAGGTGCCCGCGACAGTGGTGTCGGCGAGCCGGTCGGCACACGGCTGTGGGTCGACGGCGTTTTCCGTGGCCAGGTCGGTCCCTTCGGCGGCGTCGAGCCGCATGTCCATGCCGGCGGCGGGGACGCGGACGGTGAGGACCGAGCCGTCCGGTGCGGCGTCGAGGTAGTAGTCGACCGCGATCTCGTCCGAAGTGGACTTTCGGGCGGTGCGTTCCCAGCGCGGTTTCCCGTCGGTCTCGTCCAGCGCGACCACTCCGAGGCGGTCGCCGCAGTGCAGCGGAGCCAGCACGACATCCGCACCACTCGCGGGCAGCGCGAACGGCGAGATGCAGCCGCGCGGCGCGGACCACGTCCAGCGCGGTTCGCCGGTGCGCAGGTCGAGGGCTTCGACCGTGTGGTCGGCGATCCCGTTCGGCTCGGGCTCGGCGGCGCGGTGGAAGACCGGCAGCACACCATCGGTCGGCGCGAGCGCGTCGAGGTCGGAGATCCAGTCGTCGTGGAGAGCGTCGTGGAGCGGCTCGCCGGTCATGGCATCGAGGGTGACCAGCAGCTCGCTGCCGGTGTCACGACCGCCACCGGGATCGAACGCGGCCATGACCAGCGAACGGTCGGGTGTGGCGACCAGCGCCCGGACGTGCCCGCCGGGACGGGCGTAGCTCCACCGCTCCGTGCCCGAAGCACCGTCCAGCGCGGTGAGTGTCCCGCCCTGCGTGGCCACGACGACACCGGCGCCGGCGGCGACCACGTCGACCAGCTCCTCCCCCGGCCGCCAGGCCCACTCCCGTCCGACCGGCCGGTCCACGAGTGGCTTCGCCTCGACCCGCTGCGCGGTGGTCGACCGCACCGGCAGTCCCGGCGCCACCACACCGGCGGCCACCGTCCCGGCGACCAGGAGCACGCCGAGCCCGCCGACGACCCACCGCGACCGCGTCGCTCGCGACAGGCCGACAACGGCCGCGGCCACCACGATCACCGCGGCCACGGCGAGCACGGCCGTCGAGCTGCCCGGAGTACCGCTGGCCTGGTCGCCCTGGACCAGCACCACCGACCACCCCAGCACCGCGAGCGCGACGACCAGACCGGAAACCCGGGCAGCCGGGCGAGAGGACCAGGACAGCGCGGCCACCACCCCGAGTCCCCCGACGCCGGCCAACACCCCGAGGTCCGGGAAGTCCGGCCGGACTGCCCCGCCGGACAGGAACACCGCCACCAACCCGGCGACGAACCCGAGAACCACCAGCCATCGCGACCGCAGCAACTCACTCACCCGGCGACTCTCCCTACCGCTGAACTCGTCCTCGCCGGGTTGGGACGCCCGCGGGGCGGTTCGGGTTTCGCGAAAAGCGCACCGGCTACTGTGACACTCTGACAGAATCCGTCTCACTGCAACGTCGGGGATGGGAGACACAGTGTCCGGACAGCTCAGCAGGCGTCAGGCCCTCCTCCTGGGTGGCGGTGTCGCGGTCGGCGCCGCGGCCGCCGTGGCCGGTGTGCAGTCCGCGTCCGCGGCGGGACCGGCGGCCGCGGGCTGGGTCCGGCTGCCGATCATCACCGCCAACGTCGGGCGCAAGCACCTCGACGCGCGGGAGGCCGCGATCCGTGACGTCCGCCACGGGGTCGCCGGCGAGCGTCCGTTCGTGGGCTGGCAGGAGATCCGCGAGGGCGACAAGGGCGAGCCGGGCATGATCGAGAAGCACTTCGGGGACGCCTACCGGACAGCGTTCCTGCGGAACGAGCGGTCCTTCCGCGTGCCGATCTCGGTGCCGAAGCCCTGGCAGATCGTGGACTCGAAGCCCGTCTTCGCGCACGGCGGCATCAAGCCGGTGACGCCGCCGCGCTGGCTCAACGAGGTCGTGGTGCGGCACGAGTCGAACCCGGCTCTGGAGTTCGTCCTGCTCAACACCCACTACCTGTTCGGCGCGTACAACGGCGCGATGCGCCCCGACCTGCGCGACGAGTACGACCACCACCACGACGTGCACCGCAACCGCGTGCTCCACCACCACCGGAAGGGCCGCCTGGTCATCTGGACCGCCGACACCAACCACCACGGCTACACCACGGCCACGGGTCGGCAGGCGGAGAAGCAGGTCTTCCGTGAGGGCGTCGACCGGATCAACTGGCTGCCCGGCAACGGCGCCGTCCGGCTGCAGCTGCGCGGCACCAAGTCGATCGACATGCGGGTGGACGGCCACAACGCGCGGGTCGCGATCTTCCGGATCCGGCTGGGCTGACCGCTACGTCCGCACCGGAACGTCGGTCCTGACTTCGCTGATGCTCGTGGCCTGACGATGCGCGTGGACGGCGGCGAAGACGAGCACGGCCACCGCGGCGACCAGGTACAGGTTGCCGGACAGTAGGCGCCCCACGGTCCACGGGTCGGCCTTGTGCCACCACCGGTGCGGAGCCAGGTAGACCAGCAGCGTCCCGGAGGCCACGGCCGCGATCGCGGCACTGGATCGCGCGCGCCACGCGTAGACGCCGGCGGTGAGCAGGATCGGCGCGACCCACACCCAGTGGTGCGACCACGAGAGGGGCGAGACCAGCAGCGCGCCGAGAGCGTTGAGCCCGAGCGCCCAGGCGGGCCGGGACTGAGCGAACGCCTGCCGCATGCCGATGGCCACGATGGCGAGCACCGCCCCGGCGAGCAGCAACCGCAGGACGCCGGCGTCGATCTCGAGCCGGGCCAGCAAGGCGCCGATCGACTGGTTCGAGTTGGACGTGATGCCGACGCGCTGGTCGATCTCGAACACGACGTCGGTCCAGAACCGCACGGAGTTGCCTGGGGCGAGCAGGAACCCCAGACCCGTCGCACAGAGGAACGACGCGCCGGCGGTGAGCGCGGCCCGGCGGTCGCCGCGGAGCAGGAAGAACAGGACGAACACGGCCGGGGACAGCTTGACGGCCGCGGCGAGGCCGAGCAGCACGCCGCGCGGCCACCGCGGCGTGCGGGCGAGACAGTCCACCGCGACCAGCGCCATCAGCAGCATGTTGATCTGACCGAAGTAGAGGTTCGAGCGCACCGGCTCCAGGAGCAGTGCGGCGGGCAGCAGCGCGCACACCACGACCGCGGACGGCCGAACGTCCAGCGAGCGGAGCACCATCACGAGCACGAGGGCGAGCGCGGCGATCGTCAGGACCACCATCGCGGTGCTGGCGAGCCAGAAGGGCACGACCGCGAACGGCCCCAGTGCCACCGCGGCGATCGGCGGGTAGAGGAACGGCAGGTGTCCGCCGACGTGCAGCTCCGGCAGCCGCCCGTACAGCTCGCCGCCCTGCCACCACACACCGGTGCCGAGCCGGTAGACGTCGAGGTCGACGCGATAGACGTTGGCACCGAGGCCATTTCTGAACAGCACCAGGAACCACGCGAAAACGGCGAGGTCGACGATGACCAAACCGACCAGTGCGGCCGTTCGTCCTCTTGAGACAGCGATGTCACGATGCGCGGTCAGCAGGTTCACATCGCTACTACGCGCCGTCTTCGACATCGGGTTGCGCGCCGTCGGTGTATTCCTCACGTGTTTTCCGAGGTTGTCGCAAACCCGCGACATTTATCGAACCGTTACCTCCTGCGGCGTACCGTTCGCTGGTGACACCCGGACTGCGGCTCGGCATCCTGGGGCCGCTGGAGGCCGCCGCGGACGGACTCCGGCTCGACCTCGGCGGCCCGAAGCAGCGTGAGCTCATCGCCATGCTGCTGCTGCACGTCGACAAGGTCGTCCCGACCGGACGGTTGGTCGAGGCCCTGTGGGGCACCCAGCCGCCGGCCGCCGCCGAGGTCACGCTGCGCACCCACGTGTCACACCTGCGCAGGCGCCTGATGCCGGCCGGGGCCGCCGACACGCTGGTCACCGAGCGGCCCGGCTACCGCCTGCGGCTGGACCCCGAACAGCTCGACGCGTACCGGTTCGAGCGGACGACGGGGCTGGGACAGGAGGCGCTGGGGCTCGGAGAGCCGCACCGCGCGGCGACGCTGCTGCGTGAGGCGCTGGCGCACTGGCGCGGGCCGGTGCTGGCGGACCTCGGGTATCCCGAGTTCGCCGCGGCCGAGACGTCCCGGCTCGACGAGCTGCGCCTCGTCACGCTGGAGGGACGGATCGAGGCCGATCTCGCGCTGGGCAGGCACCAGGAGGTGAGCTCCGAACTGGAGGTACTGGTCGCGGAGCATCCCTACCGGGAACGGTTCTGCGGCCAGCTCATGCTCGCGCTGTACCGGTCGGGCCGGCACGTGGACGCGCTCGCGGTGTACGCCGCAGCGAGGCAGCGGCTCGCCGACGAGCTCGGGCTGGACCCGGGGCCGGCGCTGGCGGAGCTGGAGACGGCCATCCTGCGCCACGATCCCGCACTGGCACCCCGCGCGGACCGTGCGGTGCGAGCGCTGGACACTCTCGTGACCGCCCCACCCGACGCGTTGTTCTCCGTCGCGCGCCGGGTGCGGATCGTGGGGCGGGCCGCGGAGCTCGACCGGCTGCTCGACCAGTGGCGTGCGGTTCGCGACGGCGACCGGCGGGTCGTGGTGATCTCCGGCGAGGCCGGGGTCGGCAAGACCCGGCTCGTCGCCGAGTTCGCCCACCGCGCGGCCCAGGATCCGGCGGTGTTCCTGGTCGGGCGTTGCGACCACGCCAGCGCCGTGCCGTTCCAGCCGATCGCCGACGCGTTGCGGTCCAGTGCGGACGCCGCGAGAGTGCTGGCCGGCGCGCCCGCGGCGGTCCGCGACCGGCTCGCCGGCCTGCTCGACCTGCCCGCGGAGTCGCCGGCCGAGGACCGGCAGGCCGTGTTCGGCGCGATCGGCTGGGTGCTGGCCCAGCTCGCCGCCATGGCACCGGTGGCCGTCGTGGTGGAGGAGGCCGAACGCATCGACCGGGCCAGCGCGCTGCTGGTGGGCCACCTGGTCAGGCACCTGCCCGAGCACGTGCTCGTGGCGGTGTGCCTGCGCGACCCGCCCGGCAGCACGCACGCCCCGCTGCTGGAGCTGCTCGCCGAGATCGAGGGGCGTGGCGTCGCGGAGCGGCTCGACCTGCGACCGCTGTCCGAAGTGGACCTCCGGGCACTGGTCACCGAGCTGACCGACACCGACCCGCCGGCGGAGTTCGCGCGGCAGCTGTGGCACAACACCGGCGGAAACCCGCTCTACGCAACGGAAGTCGTTCGCGACCTCGACGCTCGCGGCGAGCTCGGCAGCCGCACCTGGCCGGTGCCCGCCGGCGTGCGGGACATCCTGCGACACCGGCTGCGTGGCCTGCCGGAGCGGACCCAGGACGTCGTGGGCCGGGCGGCGGTGATCGGCCGCGAGGTGGAGTTCGCACTGCTGCTGCGGCTGGCCGACGAGTCGGAGGACCGCGTGATCGACGCGGTCGAGGGCGCGGTCGGCGCGGGGTTCCTCGTGGTGTCGGGCAGTTCGTGGTCGGTCAGCTACGCCTTCCCGCACGACCTGATGCGCGACGCGGTGTACGCCGGCCTGCCCGTCCCGAGGCGCCAGCGCCTGCACCTGCGGGCGGCCACGGCGTTGCTGGAGTCGGGCCGGACGAGCGACGTGGTCACCGCGGCGGTGCACCTGCGGGCGGCCGGGTCCGCGGCCGATCCGGTGCAGGCCGCCGACGTCAGCCTTCGGGCGGCCGAGGAGGCACGGCGGCTCTACGCGTGGGACGAGGCCGTCGCACACGCCGAGGCCGCGGTCGGGCTGCTCTCGCACACGAACGCGCTTCCGGAACGGCTGGCGGACGCGGAGGTGCGTGCGGCGATGCTCCGGATCAAGTCGAGCATCGGCTTCTCCGAAGCGGTCCGGCTGCTCGAGTCGGCGCTCGAGCACTCCGGCGACGACGCTTCGGCCGCTTCGGTGCACGGCCGCATCGGCGGCGCACTGTCCACACACCACTCGGTGATGGACATTCCACGCGCGATCGAGCACTTCACCGCCGCGCGCACGCTGCGCGACGACCGCGGGCCCGACTTCCAGGTACTCCGCGGCCTGTCCCAGGCGGCCATGTACGGGCTGCGGACCGACCTGCTCGGCACGGCCTCGGCGGATGCCGTCGCGCTGGCCGGAGAGCTCGGCCGGAAGGACCTCGTCGTGCTCGCGTCCTGGGGACGCGCCTGGTTCGAGTTCAACCGCGGCGAGCTGGCCGAGGCGTCGGCCGTGCTGGAACGGATGTGGGCCGCCACTCACGAGCTCGGCGACGCGTACCTGGGCTGGCCGTCGGTGAACGCCGCCGCACTGTGCGCGACCGAGTACCTCCTCGATCCCGGCGCGGCCAGGATGTGGTGTCGCCGCGGCCTGACCCAGGCCCGGTTCGACACGTTCGGGCATCCGCACGCCACCGTCGTCGACCAGTTCGTGCTCGCCGCGGCCGTCATGGGTGAGCTGCCCACCGCCCGGCGCGCGGCGGAACCACTGCCCGCCGACGCCGTGAGCAGGCGGTACCTGCTGTTCCTCGACGGCGAGTGGGAACAAGCGGAGCAGGCCTGGGCCGCGGCGCTGGCGGCCGACGAGTCCGCCGGGGACCGGCACGACGCGGTGCTCAACGCGCGCTGGCTGGCCGGTGCCCGCCTGCTGCTCGGGGATCGGGACGGTGCGCTCGCGGCGCTGGAGCACGCGCTGGCACTCGGCATCGACGGTCCGCAGGTGCCGGCCGAGTTGCTCGTCCGGGCCGAGCTGGCGCGCATCCACGCCACGGAGGGCGAGGTCGGCACTGCCGCCGAGCACGTGTCCCGCTGCGCGGAGATCCTCTCCGCCGGCCAGGACTGGCGCGGCCAGCTGGGGGCGGTCGAGCTGGCCCGTGGGGCGCTGGCCGCGGCCCGTGGGCGGCGAGGTGAGTCCGATGCCGCGTACGAGAACGCGGTGCGAATCTTCACCGAGTTCCGGCTGCCCTGGCGGCGGGCGCTGGCCCTGCGCGACTGGTCACGGCTGGCGGCCGACCCCGCGCCGAGGCTGCGGGTCGCGGCGCGGGTTCTCGACGAGATCGGCGCGGCGCAGCGCTGGCGCGACCTGCTTTAACGGCACTTACACAGAACTTCAACGCAGACCACCGATCGTGGGTCCATCACCACAGCAACAGAGGACTCACGATGAAATCTCCCGCCGTCACCCTGTTCGGCTGCCTGTTCGCCGGCCAGTCGGGCCTGTTGGTCCTGACCCCGGTGCTGTCCGACGTCGCCCGGGACTTCGACGTCTCGACGGCGGCGGCCGGGCAGCTCCGGTCGGTCTCCGGTGCCGTCGCCGCGGTCGTGGCGCTCGGCCTGCTCGCCGGCCGGCGCGGCTGGCACCTGCGTGACCTGCTGTCCGGCGGGCTCACGTCGATCGCGATCGCGTCGGTGGCCAGTGCCGTCGCACCGAGCTTCGAGGTGCTCGCCACCGCGCAGATCATCCTCGGCGCGGGCATGGCGCTGGTTCTCGCCGCCGGACTGGCCGCGCCCGCGCGGTGGGCACCGGACGGCCAGCGCGCCGCGGTGCTGTCCTGGGCGCTGATCGGCCAGCCGGTCGCGTGGGTCGTCGGCATGCCGATCGTCGGCGTGCTCGGCGCCCAGAGCTGGCGGCTGATCTGGCTGCTCCCGCTCGTGGCCAGCCTCCTGGCGCTGACCGGGGTCCGCGGACACGAACGCGGCGAGCCCGAACCGGCCGCGGTGGGTTCACCGCTGCGGCGACCCGGGGTCGCCCGCTGGGCAGCTGGGGAGCTGCTGGCGTTCGCCGGCTGGGCAGGCGTACTCGTCTACACCGGAAGCCTCATCACCGACTCCCATGCCGTGTCGGTCACGACGGCCGGGACGGCGCTCGGCATAGCGGCGTCCGCCTACGTGGTGGGCACCCTCCTCGCACGACGCTGGGTGGCTCTCGCCGCACACCGGATGGTGCTCGTCACCGCCCCCGCACTGGCCGCCGCGGCGCTGCTGCTCGGCTCGTTCCGGCCTTCGTTCGGCATGTCGGTCGCGCTGTTCGCCCTGACCGCATTCATCGCCGGCATGCGGATGATGGCCGGCAGCTCCCTCGGGCTCGACCTGGGCGCCGGGCCGTTGCAGGCCATGAGCGTGCGTGCGGCCGCCGTGCAGTTCGGGTACTTCGGCGGCAGCGCTCTGGGCGGTCTAGGGCTCATACTTGCCGGATGGTCCGGGCTCGGCTCGGTCCTAGCCATCCTCCTGCTGCTGTCTGTCGGGGTCACGGCGGCACCTCGAACCAGCGCGAAGGTTGGTGCGCGATGAGCGAGCGATACGACGCGATCGTCGTCGGAGCCCGCGTGGCGGGAGCGACCCTGGCGACCCTGCTGGCCCGGGCGGGCTGGCGCGTGCTCCTCGTGGACCGCGACCGTTTCCCCAGCGACACCGTGTCCACCCACATGATGTTCCCGGACACCCTGCAGCGCCTGGACGAGCTCGGTGCCCTGCGACGACTTCAGGCGGAGCACCGGATCCCGTTCGTCCACTTCGGCTGGCGGGTGCACGGGCGCCAGGTCGCCGGCGACTTCACCCCGTTCGGCCGGTTCGAACGCGGCGCCTGCGTCCGGCGGATCGTCCTCGACGCCGCGCTCGTCGACACCGCTCGGGATGCCGGGGCGCACACCCTGTTCGGCCGCCAGGTCCAGGAGCTGATCGGCGCCGACCCGGTGCGCGGAGTCGTCCTGGACAACGGGGAACGCGTCGAGTCGCGGTGGGTGTTCGGCGCGGACGGTCGCATGTCGACGATCGCCCGGCGTCTGCACCTGCCGGCCGAGCATGAGCGGCGTGGCGAGATGGCCTTCCTCATGGCGTACTGGCGGGGGCTGCCCGCAGCCGAGTGGTGCCACATCGACATGCACGAGCGAGCCGCGCTGATGTCGGTGCCCTGCGAGGACGGCATCCACCTGCTCTCGCTCGCCGGACCGCCGGAGATCACGCGTGGTTCCACCGAGGTCCGCGAGCAGCGCTACCGCGACGGGCTGCACCAGTTCCCCGCGGTGCTCAACCCGCGGTTGCTCGACGGTGCCTCACGGATCTCACCGCTGGTCGTGGTGCCCGAGACGATGATGCGGGGCCACTTCCGCCAGGCAGCGGGCGCCGGGTGGGCGCTGCTCGGCGACGCCGGCCACTTCAAGCACCCGGTCACCGCACAGGGCATCGGCGATGCCATGCAGCAGGCCCACTACCTCGCGGCGGCGCTGACCGGCGACGAGGACCTGAGCGGGTACCAGCAGTGGCGCGACTCCCGTGCCGAAGAGCACTACGACTGGTCCTACCGGCTGGCCCGGTTCGACACGAGCGGCGCGGCCGTCCATTACGCCGGACTCGAAGCGGATCCCGTCGCGGGGCAAGGCTTCCTGGACACGTTCACCAAGCTGCGCCGGCCGTCGGAGGTGTTCACGCCCGACCGGGTCGCCCGCTGGAGTGCCGCGGGGGCGTACGAGGACGGGCAGCGGCGGGTGCGGGCGCTGGTCGAGGACCTCTCCCCCGCCGCTCTCGAGACGGCCGTGCCCGCGTGTCCCGAGTGGACGGTCCGGGACCTGGTCGCGCATCTGACCGGCGTCGCCGAGGACTCCGGGCGCGGCACCTACTTCGCGGGCGCGCTGGACGCCTGGCGCGATCCCGACCTGGCCGCGGCGCGGGACCACTGGACGGCGGACCAGGTCGGCGCGCGCGCCGTGCTCGACCTTCCCGCGTTGCTGCGTGAGTTCGACGAGCACGGCCGCACGTGGGTCGGCATGCTCCGGCGCGGCACCGGATCCGAGGTGCCGGCCTGGATGGTCTCCTCGCCGGCCGCGGACCTGTCGGTGCACCTCGACGACCTGCGCGAGGCACTCGGTCTGCCGCCGGACACGTCATCGCCCGTGGCGCGGTTCGGGTTCGCGATGTACCGCCAGTGGCTGCACGCGCGAATCGTCGAGCAGGGCCTGCCCGCGTTACGGCTGCGAGCCGACGGCCGGGAGTGGGTCGTGGGCCACGGCACGCCCGGCGCCACGGTCACCGCCGACCGCTACGAGCTCTTCCGCGCGATCAGCGGACGCCGCGACGTCGAGTCCATCCGCGACTACGGAGCTCCCGACTCATACCTACCGATCATCTCTCCCTACCCATTGCCGGAACGGCACGAAACAAAGGAAGTAGCACGATGAGTAGCGCAGTATCGTTCGACGAGATCAAGACGAAGCAGCAGAAGGTGTGGAGCAGCGGTGACTACGGCAAGATCGCCTGGATCACCGTGCCGCTGGCCGAGACCCTGGTCGAGGCCGCGGACCTGCACGCGGGCGCGCGAGTGCTGGACGTGGCGACGGGGACCGGACACGTCGCGATCGCCGCGGCCCGCCGGTTCTGTCACGTCACCGGCATCGACTACGTGCCCGCGCTGGTCGAGTCCGCGCAGCGACGGGCGGCGGCCGAGGCTCTGGCCGTCGACTTCCAGGTGGCGGACGCGGAGAACCTGCCGTTCGAGGACGACACCTTCGACTACGTGTTCTCGGCCATCGGCGTCATGTTCACCGCGGACCACCAGCGCGCGGCCGACGAGCTGGTGCGGGTGTGCCGGCCGGGCGGCCGCATCGCGATCGCGAGCTGGACGCCGGCCGGGTTCATCGGGCAGCTGCTGAAGACCGTCGCGGGTCACGCGCCGCCCCCCGCCGGCTCCCTGCCGCCCACCAGATGGGGCGACGCGGACACCGTGCGGGAGCTGCTCGGCCGCAAGGCGGTGTCGCTGGGCACCACGACGGTCACCCAGCGTTTCCCGTCCGCGGAGTACTTCGCCGACTTCTTCCTGACCCACTACGGCCCGACGCATGCCGCGGCAGGCCGGCTGGACGACGCCGGCAGACGCGCCTTCCGCGACGACATGATCGCCCTGGCCACCACCTCGAACCGGTCGGCGGACGACACCATGGTCAGCGACTGGGAGTACCTGGTCGCCGTAGCCGACAAGTCCTGAGTGGCGCTTCCACCGCGGCCTCCTCGTCGGCCGTCCGTCCGCCGACGGCACCGAGGAGGCGCGGTGGGAGAAGCGCGACCAGTGAGCCCACATCGTCCATCCTGAACAGTGGGTGTCGGCGAGATGAAGTTGTAATGAACGCGGCGTTGCGGTCAGGTCAACGGAGCCAGAGGATCGTGCGATGGCTGACATCGACCGGCGTTCTGTCCTTCGACGTGCCGCGGCGGTAGCGGGTGGCACAGTGCTCGGCGGCCCGTTCCTCGGGTTCGTGAACCGCGCGGCGGCCGAGCCGACCGCGCCGTCGGGCGGCTTCCGCGAGCTGCGCCCGGTCCCCGACCTGCGGGACGACGTCGTCCGGTTGTGGTTGCCGGCGGGCTTCAAGTACCGGTCCTTCCATGACACCGAGTTCCCGGTGGAGCTCGACGACGGCACCAACCTGCCGGGGCGGCACGACGGCATGGGCGTGTTCGCGGCCCAGGGCCGGCGTTGCAAGCCGGGCAACTACCTGCTCGTCCGCAACCACGAGCTGAACAACGCCGGCCCGGCGTTCGGCGACGCGAGCAAGGCCTACGACCCGATGGCCCAGGGCGGGACCACGACCATCGAGGTGACCCGCTTCGGCGAGGTCGTCCGGTCCTACACCAGCCTCAACGGCACCCAGATGAACTGCTCCGGTGGGCGGATGCCCTGGGGCAGCTGGGTCAGCTGCGAGGAGACGATCAACGGTCCCGACGTCGGGCCCGACTTCACCGGCGCGCCGAACACGGCGCTCACGCAGCGGCACGGCTTCGTCTTCGAGGTTCCGGTCGACGGCGAGTCCGAACGGGAGCCGCTGACGTCGGCAGGCCGGTTCGCCCACGAGTCGGTGGCGTACGACCCACGCGGCGGCGCGCTGTACCTCACCGAGGACAACTTCGGCTTCCCGTCGGGTTTCTACCGCTACAAGCCGCGGCGCGACCCGAAGCACACCGGCCGTCTCGGCAACGGCGGTCGGCTGCAGATGTTGAAGGTAAAGGGAAAGCCGAACCTCAACCTCGCCGCCGCTCAGCCCGCCAAGGCCACCTATCGGGTGGAGTGGGTGGACATCGACGATCCCGCGCCGACCTTCCCCTACACACCGGGCCAACCGGCACCCACCACCAACAACACGGCGCTGACCCATGTCGGCCGGCAGGGCTGGGACCAGGGAGCGGCGTTCTTCTCCCGCCTGGAGGGCTCGGCCTACGACGACGGGAAGGTCTACTTCACCTCCACGCAGGGCGGCGGCCCGGCCGAGACCGAGCTGGGTCCGATCCCCGACGGCTACGGCAACGGCAGCGGCCAGGTCTGGGCCTACGACATCCGCTCGTCCACGCTGCGGCTGGTCTTCCAGTCCCCCGGCTCGGACGTGCTGGACTTCCCCGACAACGTGACCACCAGTCCCCGAGGCACCCTCGTCGTCTGCGAGGACAACGTCAACAACAACTACGTCCGGGGTCTCTCGCGCTCCGGCCAGCTGTTCGACATCGCCCTCAACCGCCTCGTCAGCAGCACCGGCACCCCGAGGTTCGACGACGAGTTCGCCGGCTCGACCTTCACCCCGGACGGCCACACCCTCTTCATCAACATCCAGGCCTCCCGCGGCATGACCTTCGCCATCTGGGGACCCTGGCACCGCATCGGAGTCTGACCTACGAAGCCGGCCGGCAGGATCGCGGCGGTGAGCACCCCGTTCGCCTCGGCCGGCGTGTCGGCCCGCGACTCGGTCACCGGCGGACAGGGCGATCAGGTCGGCCGGTTCGCGCAGCACGACCAGCCGACGCCCGTGGGGACGCCGCTGGACCGCACCCAGGACAGGCGATGTGCCGGATCTCGCCCACCGTGCCGGCCAGCTGTTCCCCACGGTCCCGGTCGGCCATGCCGACGACGGGGACCTCGGCGCGGTCGCGGAGGCGCGAGCCGCGGGCTGCCCGGACGTGCTCTACCCGGGTGTCGGCACCGGCGTCGGCGGCGGCGTGGTGCTCGACGACCGCCCCTGGCCGGGCTCGTCGCACGGCTCGTGCGAGGTCGGCCACCTGGTGGTGGACCGCGCCGGGCCGCGGTGTGACTGCGGCAGGCGAGGTTGTCTGCAGGCGTCCGCGTCCGGCCCGGCCACGCTCCGCCGGGCCGCCGCGCTGCGGGCCCGGGACGTAACCTTCGCCGACCTGGTCGAGGGTATGCGCGCCCGTGCGGACTGGGCGGTGGCGGCGTTGGGCGAGACGGCGGACGCGCTCGCGGCGGCCGTGGTGGGCATCCCGGATCTGGTGCCACTGGTCAACGGGTCGGTGGAGCGGCTGGTGCGGCCGGGAGTCGACGTGCCACCGGTCCGGCGGGCCACGCTCGGGAGCCTGTCGTCGCTGCGAGGCGCGCTCCTGCTCGCGGAGATGGTCGCCGAGGAGCACGCCGGACGGCCGGTCAGCTGACGCCGTCCGGCACCTCCACCTGAAGGTGGCGGGCCAGCTCGTCGACCACCGCGGCGGCATGCTCGTTGAGGTAGAAATGCCCGCCGGCGAACACCCGAAGCTCGAACGACCCGGTCGTGTGGTCGCGCCAGGCGCGCACCTCGTCGACGCTCGCCACCTCGTCGTCGTCGCCGACGAGGGCGACGACGGGACAGCGCAGTTCCGGCCCCGGTTGGTAGGTGTAGGTCTCGATCGCCCGGTAGTCGGCACGCAGTGGCGGCAACAGCATCCGCCGGATCTCCTCGTCGGCGAGCAGCCGGTTGTCGGTGCCGGCGAGCTGGGCGATCACCGACACCAACTCGTCGTCGGTGCGCTGGTGCACGGTCTCGATACGCGACCGGTGCGGGGCCCGCCGGCCCGAGACGAACAGTCCGGCGGGCGCGATGCCGTCACTCTCGAGCCGCCGGGCGACCTCGAAGGCCACCGTCGCGCCCATGCTGTGGCCGAACAGCGTGAGCGGCCGGTCGGCACGCTGCCGCACGGCGGCGTACACCTGGTCGGCGAGCTCGTCGAGGACGTCGACGCAGCGTTCGCCACGCCGGTCCTGCCGGCCGGGGTACTGCACCGCCAGCACGTCCACCGCGGGCGAGAGCATGACCGCGACCGGACGGAAGTAGCTCGCCGCACCTCCCGCGTGGGGCAGGCAGACCAGTCGCGGGGCGGTGTCCGAGGCTGGCCGGAAACGGCGGAGCCACAAGGAATCGTCGGTCATACTCGCGCGGACCTCACCGGAGAATCGTCGCAACACCGTGGTCGCCTCGACACCCTTATCCTCCCCCTAACCATCCGCCGTGCTCAGCCGGGGGCGAGCTCCCGCGCCAGCCCTCGGCCTCGCCCGCGCGTACGCCCTGGCCCTCGGTGCGGGCACGCAGGTGGTCACCCAGGGATTCGGGGAAGCGGTCTTCGGCACCGGCGTGCTCACCACCGACCTGATGTTGGGCGCGGGCTGGGTCGTCAACCTCGCGGTCGCCGAGTACGTCATCCGCCGGCCGGCCACCAAGGTGGTGTCGAGATGAACCAACCGGCGTGTTACCGCCTCCGGATCGACGGGCACCTGGACGACCACTGGTCCGCCCGGTTCGGCGACCTGAAGCTGACCCGCGAGAGCGACGGCACGACCAGCCTGAGCGGCCCCGTCGCGGACCAGGCGGAGCTGCACGGACTGCTCACGAAGGTCCGCGACCTAGGCGTCACCCTGATTTCCCTGACGATCGTCTCCTGCTCGAACCCCGCCGACGACGAGCCCGTCCCTCGATAGGGTGGGTCCGTGCCGATCCCGAACCTCGTGGCGTCGCTGCGCCGCCGGCGTCGGGAGGTCGGGGTTGTCGCACTCGACGTGGCGGTCGCCGCCGGCGTGACCTTGTTGAACCTCGAGGTGGCGCATCTGGTCCGGTGGGCGCCGCTCACGCTGGGCGTGGTTTGCGTGGCGCTGCTCGTGCGCCGCCGCTGGCCGGAGGTCACCACGGCCGTAGCGGTCGGCGGCGTGCTGTTGGACGTGCCGCTCTACGCCATGGTCGTCGCGCTGTACACGATCGCCTCTCGACGCGGGCCGGGCGTCCGGACGTGGCTCGCCCTCGTAGCCGCCTTCCTGGCCGCCGGAGGTGCGGCGCTGGGCGGCGTGGACTGGCAGTACGTCCTGCTCGGCGTCGGCACGTTCACGATCGTCCCGGTGCTCGCCGGGCTGTGGATGTGGCAGCGCCAACGGCTGCTGGCCGCGCTGCGGGAACGCGCCGAGCAGGCCGAGCGCGAGCGCCACCTGCTCGCCGAGCGTGAGGTGGCCGCCGAGCGACGGCGCATCGCGGGCGAGATGCACGACGTCGTCGCTCACCGGGTCAGCGTCGTCGCCGTGCAGGCCGGCGCCCTCGAGGCGATCTCCCACGACGACGACCGGGTCGTGCGGATCGCCGAGGTGATCCGGGACAGCAGCACCGCCGCGCTCGCCGAGCTGCGCGACGTTCTGCGCGTGCTGCGCCGGGACGAGTCGGGCACGGGACCGGCCCCCACTCTCGACGGCCTGACACAGCTCGTCGACGACTTCCGCCGCGTCGGCGCGACCGTGGACGTGCGGCTGCCCGACCCCTTGCCGGAGACGAACGAGCAGGTGGCGCGGGCGGTGTACCGGCTCGTGCAGGAGGCGCTCACCAACGCCGGCAAGCACGCTTCCGGGGCGCCGGCGCGGGTCGCGATCACGGACGACGGCACCGACCTCGCGGTCGCCGTGACCAACGACCGGCCGAACGGGCAGCGGCAGGGCGAGCTGCCGACGTCCGGGTTCGGCCTCGTCGGCATGCGCGAGCGGGTGAGCCTGGCCGGTGGCAGCGTCACCACCGGGCCGACCGCCGAGGGCGGGTACGCCGTGCGCGCCTCCTTCCCAAAGGCCCTTGAGTAGGTTGTCGCAGTTAGGTTAGGCATGCCAAACTTCGATCTCATGGCACGCGACAACCTCCGCGTTACCCGGGTGAAGCCCGAGCAGGCCGAGCTGCTGACCCTGCACGTGGTGCGGCGCGAGCGGCTCAGCCCGCACTTCGTCCGGGTCACGCTCGGTGGCGGCGACGTCGACCGGTTCCGGTACATGGGCTTCGACCAGTGGTTCCGGCTGTTCATCCCGGTCGCCGAGGGTTCGCTGTCCCGGCTGCCGCGCAAGCTCGACATGCTGTCCTACGTCCGGTACCTGACGATCTCGAAGGCCGTCCGGCCGGTGCTCCGCAACTACTCGGTGCGCGCATATCGCACGGATGGCGCCGACGGGCCGGAGCTGGACGTGGACCTCGTGATCCACGACTCGGCGGAGTCGGCAGGTCCCGGCATGGCGTGGGCGCAGTCGTGCAACCCCGGCGACCCGGTCGGCCTACTGGACGAGGGCATCGGGTACAACCCGGATCCGGCGCTGACCCGGGTGCTCCTGGTAGCCGACGAGAGCGGCCTGCCCGCCGCGGCGGGCGTGCTGGCCGCACTGCCAGACACCGCCACGGGTCACGCGCTGCTCGAGATCCCGTCCGAGGACGACCGTCAGGAGCTGACCGCGCCGGCCGGCGTGGAGGTCGAATGGCTGATTCGCAAGGATCACGAGCAGGTACCCGGCCAAGCCGCGACCGAGGCGGCGACCGAGCTCGGTGTGCCCGCGGAACCCTTCTACGGCTGGGTGGTCGGCGAGCAGTCCCTACCCAGCACGGTCAGCAGGCACTGGGTCCGCGCCGGGGTACCGAAGCAGAACATCATGTTCTGCGGCTACTGGCGGCACCGGCGTTAGCCGGCGTTACTCGCCTCTAGCGTTTGCCGGGTTTGGTCAGCCGGTCCGTGCCCACCTTGTCCCGCAGCACCTCGGGGACCAGCACCGAGCCGTCCGCCTGCTGGTGCTGTTCCAGGATCGCGGGCAGTATCCGGCTGGTGGCCAGCGCCGAGCCGTTGAGCGTGTGCAGGAACTTGGTGGCCTTCTCGCCCGACGGGCGGAACCGGACGCCCGCGCGGCGGGCCTGGTAGTCGCCGGCCCAGGAGACCGACGAGACCTCCTTGTAGCCGCCGGTGTGCGGCATCCACACCTCGACGTCGAGCGTGCGGCGCATCGAGGCGCTCGAGTCGCCCGCGGCGAGCAGCGAGGTGCGGTAGTGCAGGCCCAGACCCTCCACAAGGGACTCCGCCTGACGGACCATCGCGTCGAACGCCTCGCCCGCGCCGTCTGGCGTGGTGAACTGGAAGATCTCCACCTTGTTGAACTGGTGGCCGCGCACGGTGCCGCGCTCGTCGGAGTGCGAACCGGCGCGCTCGCGGCGGTAGCACGGGGTGTACGCGAACACCCGGTGCGGCAGCTCGTTCTCGTTGAAGATCTCGTTCTGGTACCCGCCCAGGATCGCCGTCTCCGCGGTGGGCAACAGGAACTGCGCGCGGTCGGAGTCCGGGTTCGCGATGTGGTAGACGTCGTCGGCGAACTTCGGGAACTGCCCGGCGGCGAAACCCGCCGACTCGAGCAGCATGTGCGGGGGCAGCACGAAGGTGTAGCCCGCCGCGACATGCTGGTCGATGAACCAGTTGACGAGCGCCCACTCCAGCTGGGCGCCGACCCCGGTGTACATCCAGAAGCCGGCGCCGCCGAGCTTGGTGCCCCGGTCGAAGTCGACGAGACCGTACTCCTTGGCCACGGTGGGGTGGTCGATCACCGGCGACAGCGTGGGCTTCTCCCCCCACTCGCGCACGACCCGGTTGGCCTCCTTGCCGCCGGGCACGACGTCATCGGCCGGCAGGTTCGGCAGCACGCTCATCTCGCCGTGCAGCTCGGCCCGCACGCCCTCCAGCTCCGCCTCGAGCGCGGCCAGCGCCGCCTTCGTGTCCGCGGGCGGGGGCAGCGGCTCGGCCGCGGCCCGCTTCGCCGCGGCGTAGGCCTTGGCCGCTTCCTTGCGCGCCCGGCGCTCGTCCTCGATCTTGCCGATCAGGCGCCGCCGGCGCGCGTCCAGATCGACGATCGCGGACAGGGACCGGTCCACCTCGGCGCTGTCGAGCCGCTTGGCCAGGGCGGCGGCCACCGCGGCGCGGTCGTGGCGGATCAGGTCCAGATCGAGCATCCGAGTTCCTCGTGGTCGTTGCGCTGCGGGAGAGAGCCAGCAGTGTCCGATGCCGAGCCCGGTGCCCGCGAAGGGCACGGCCCAGACTGGTCCGCACCGCGGTGACCAGGCCGAACATGCCGAACGAGCGGAAAGCTTAGTCGCCGGGCCGAGCCGACTGTTCCCGCGGGGTGCGGTGGGCGCGCAGCCGCCAGCCGGTCATCGGGGTGCGGCCCTCGTCGTCTCGGGGCCAGGTGCTCATCTCGCCGAGGCCGTCGGGGATGAGGCCGAGAATCGCGGCGGGCTCGAGTGCCTCGACGTCCCAGCCGTCGGCGAACAGCTCTCGCAGGCCGTCTTCGGTGAGCCGGCCGCGGTCGGGAGTCCGTGCGGCGGGCAGGTCGGCGAAGCACAACACCGCGACCCGGCCACCCGGCCGGCAGATCCGGCGCAGTACGTCCAGGTACCGCACCTGTGCCGAAGGCTGCAGGCAGTGCAGCAGGCCGCTGTCCACCACGGTGTCGAAGCCACCGTCGTAGCCGGACAGCTCGGTGGCGTCCGCGGCGACGAACTCGGCCGCCAGCCCGCGCTCAGCCGCCTTGCGCCGGGCCCGCGCGATCGCACTCGGCGCCAGATCGACACCCGTGACCGAGTGCCCGCGAGCGGCGAGCGCCAGGGCCAGTTCCCCGGTGCCGCAACCGATATCGAGGATCCGCCCCTGACACCAGGCGTCGTCTACCAGCTCGGCGAGCGCCGGCTGCGGCTCACCGATGTCCCACGGAACACCGTCGGCCCGGTCGCGGTAGATCTGCTCGAAGTCCATGTCCGGCGGCTCGGGCTGCCCGTTCATCGCACCTCCCGTGATCGACGCATAGTGTGCCAGTCGATCTCGGAACGAACCCGCGCCGCGGGCGGTAGGGTCCGCCGCGTGAGCCCGATCGACCACCGCGGCGAGAACCTGCCCGACCGGGCGTTCCCGCCCACGGCACCGCCGCGCCTGCAGACGTTCAGCCCCGGTGCCGTTCGGGCACTGTCCTGGCATCCCGACGGAACTTTGCTCGCCGTGGCGCGGAACTCGGCCATCGAGATCTGGGACTCGACCGCGGCCGTTCCGCTCGTCAGCTGGGCCGCCGACGACGGCGAAGTGAAGGCGGTCGCGTGGTCGCCGGACGGCACGCGGCTGGCCAGCGGCGGCGAGGACGGGACGGTGCGGGTCTGGGACCCGACCACAGCGACCGCCGTCACCACGCTCGACGGGCACCGTGGCTGGGTGCACGCGGTGGCGTGGTCGCCGGACGGCGCGCGGCTGGCCAGCGGCGGCGACGACGGAGTCGTGCGGGTGTGGGACCCGACCACGACCACCGCCGTCGCCGCGTTGGAGGGCGACCGCGGCCGGGTGTTGACCGTGGCGTGGTCGCCGGACGGCCAACAACTGGCCAGCGGCGGCGACGACTGGGCGGACCAGCCAGGTGTGGTGCGGGTTTGGGATCCCGCCGCGGCGACGGTCCTGGCCGCGTTCGACGGCCTCGACAGTGCGGTGCTGACGGTGGCGTGGTCGCCGGACGCCACCCGGTTGGCCGCCGGCGGCCAGGGCGCGGCGCGCGTGTGGGACCCGGCCGTGAGCGGTCCCCCGGCCACGTTGACGGGGCACGACGGCGCGGTGCACGAGGTGGCGTGGTCGCCGGACGGCACGCGGCTGGCCGTCGGCGGGGACGAGTGGGTGGTGCGGGTCTGGGACCCGGACGCCGGCACGGTGCTCGCCACGTTGGACGGCCACCTCAGCCCGGCGTGGACGTTGGCCTGGTCGCCGGACGGCACGCGGTTGGCCAGCGGCGGCGGCGTGGAGGGCTTGGCACACGTGTGGGACCCGGACACGGCCACCGTCCTGACCACGTTGGAGGGCCCCAACGATCCGGTGCAGTCGGTGGCGTGGTCGCCGGACGGCGCGCGGCTCGCCAGCGGTGGTTGGGACGGAGTGGTGCGGGTCTGGGACCCGAACACGGGCACGTCCGTCGGCACGCTGGAGGGTCACCACAGCTCGGTGCCGTCGTTGTCGTGGTCGCCCGACGGCACGTGGTTGGCCAGCGCCGGCGAGGACGCGGTGGTGCGGGTCTGGGATCCGGTGAGCGCCAGATCGGTTGCCACGCTGGAAGGTCACAGTGGCCAGGTGTGGGCGGTGACGTGGTCGCCGGACGGCACGCGGCTGGCCAGCGGCGGCTGGGGCGGGGTGCGCGTGTGGGACCCGGCCACCGCCACCGTGCTGACCGCGTTCGACCGGGTCGACGGTGCGGTGATGGCGTTGGCGTGGTCGTCGGATGGCACGCGGTTGGCCTTCGGCTGCCGGGACGAGACGGTGCGGGTCTGGGATCCGACCACGGACGCCGTCGTCGCGCTGGAAGGCCACCGTGGCTGGGTGTGCGCGTTCGCCTGGTCGCCGGACGGCACGCGGTTGGCCAGCGGCGACAACCTGGGGTTCGTGCGGGTGTGGGAGCCGGCCACCTCGACCGCGGTCGCCGTGCTGGAGCGCCACCAAAGTTCGGTGCGGGCGGTGTCGTGGTCGCCGGACGGGGTACGGGTGGCCAGCGCCGGTCGCGACAAGACGGTGCGGGTGTCCTCGCTCGAGACCTCGACCCGACAAGGGATGCCGGTCCAGGAGCTGAGCCACGATCCTGTCGCCGCGACTCGGTTCCCGCTCCCCCACGTCGGCTTCACGGCCGACCTGACGGCCATGGCCGTCGGCTCGGCCGATGGCGCCGTGTTGGTGGTGCCCCTCGACCAGACCGTGGCAGACCCCGCGATCCGACTGCTCGGCTTGCCGAACTCGGGCTGGGCCGCCTTCCTCGACGAGCACCGGTATCGGTTGGTGGGCGATCCGGCGGGCCGGTTCTGGTGGAGCTCGGGGTTGAGCCGCTTCGAGCCGGACGAGCTGGACGGAGCCGGCGTCGAGCGGCTGTGAGGCGAGCTACGCGGAGCCGCTCACGATCGTGCCCGACGCCAACTGGACTGAGTTGTGCGTGAACCGCGCCCGGTAGACCGACGCGCTCAGTCCGAAGTGGACTTTGAATCGACGGGCGAAGTAGTTCTGGTCCGGCCAGCCGACCGAACGCGCGATGTGCGCGATCGGCTCGTCGGTGTGCAGCAGGCGCGTGGCGGCGAGCTCGACGCGGTGCCGCGTCAGGTAGGCCATCGGTGGCAGGCCGGTCGCGCACTTGAACAGACGCACCACATAGCCCGGCGCGAGGTGCAGCTGTTCGGCCAGCTCCCGCAGCGTCCAGCGGTGGTCGGGCCGCGCCTCCATCAGTCGCATCGCGTGCACCACCGCGGGGTGCGTCGGTCCCCGCACCGCGTCGCCGTCCCGGGCCACCGTGCGGGCCAACGCACTGAGGAACAGTGAGAGCCTGCCGATGATGTCGCCGCGGTGCATGGCCATCGGCGCGTGCCGCAGGCGGCTGAGGCCGTCCAGGTGATCCGCGCACTCCCCCAGTGTGGCCTCGTCGAGGCTCGTGGTCAGCATGCCCCGTCGCTGCGCGGAGTGCGGACCGGTCCACAGTAGATAGCCGAGCAGCGGGTCCTCGCGCGTCCACGCCAGCTCACGGTGCAGCAGCTGGGTGGAGAAGCAGCAGTTGAACACGTCGAGCCGATGACACTCCTCGTAGCCGTGCCACACGCCGGGCCGCAGCAGGATCACGTCGCCGGTCCGCAACGGCTCGCGACCGGCCGACGACACGTGCACGCCCTCGCCGCCCGTGACGACCGCGACCTCCATGAAGCTGTGCGTGTGCAGGTGATGGCCGGGATCGTGCAGGTGATGACCGGCGTAGGCGAGCGTGCCGTCGGTGAAGTACAGCAGGTCGTTCGCGTTGCCGACGGGGTGTGCCATGGCAGACAACTGTAGGCCCGGCAGGAGCCCCGAGGTGAATTTCGTGCTAGTACCGGTGCACGTCGGGCTAGCCCCGCACGGGCGTCGGGGCACACGATCGAGTGGCGTCTTGGAACGTTTCACTCGACGAGGAGTGCCATGCCCAGCGCCGCCGCACCGACCGGCATCCGCTTCGAGCATCTGGACGCACCCGTCCTCGGCATCGGGCCGCGGCGCCCCCGGCTGTCCTGGCACGTGCCCGAGGCGGAGCCCGGGTTCCGGCAGCGGGCCTACGAGGTGGAGCTGACTCGCGGCGGCGTGTCCGGTCGGTACACAGTGGACTCCGTGGACCAGGTTCTCGTGCCGTGGCCGGGCGATCCGCTGCGTGCACGCGAGCGGGTCGGTGTCCGCGTGCGGGTCCGCGACGACGAGTGGACGGCGTGGAGCGAGCGGGCCGTGGTGGAGGCCGGCCTCGGACCCGACGACTGGACGGCGCTCCTGGTCAGCCCGCGCACGGTCGGCGGCCTCGGCGAGCCCGCCCCGGTACTGCGTGGCGTGCTGACCGTGCCCGGCGAGGTCGCCGCCGCCCGCCTCTACGCGACCGCGCACGGCGTCTACGTCCCCGAGCTCAACGGCACCCGTGCCGGCGACCACGTGCTCGCGCCGGGCTGGACCAGCTACCCCCATCGGCTGCGTTTCCAGACTCACGACGTCACGGACCTGGTGCGGCCGGGCGAGAACGTCCTCGAGGTAATGCTGGGCAACGGCTGGTACCGCGGCAGGCTCGGCTTCCGCGGCGGACAGGCCCTGTACGGCGACCGGCTGGCGTTGCTCGCCCAGCTCGAGGTGACCACTGTGGACGGCGCGGTACACGTCCTCGCCACCGACGAGGCGTGGTCCGCGCGGGCGAGCGGCGTGCTCGCCGACGACCTCTACGACGGCCAGCGCTCGGACCTGCGGCAGGCCGACCGCCCGAGCGGGCCTGTCGACGTGCTGGAGCTGAACCTCGTGCACCTCGTCGCGCCGGACGGCCCGCCGGTGCGCGTGACCGAGGTGGTCCCGGCGATGGAGATCACGACGTCGCCGTCCGGCGCCACGATCGTCGACTTCGGACAGAACCTGGTCGGCCGGGTCCGGCTGCACGCGTGCGACCCGGCCGCCGAGGTCACGGTCCGGCATGCCGAGGTGCTCGAGCACGGCGAGCTGGGGGTCCGCCCGCTGCGGACGGCCAAGGCGACGGACACGTACCTGACCGACGGCGACGGCGTGCTCGAACCGGACCTGACGTTCCACGGCTTCCGCTATGCCGAGGTCACCGGCGTGCCGCGGCTGCGGGCAGAGGACGTCGAGGCCGTGGTCATCGGCACCGACCTGCGACGCACCGGCTGGTTCGAGTGCTCCAACCCGCTGCTGAACCGCTTCCACGACAACGTCGTCTGGTCCGCGCGCGGCAACTTCCTCGACGTGCCGACCGACTGCCCGCAACGTGACGAGCGGCTCGGCTGGACCGGCGACGTCCAGGTCTTCGGCCCGGCCGCCGCGTTCCTGTTCGACAGCGCGGGCTTCCTCACCTCCTGGCTCGCCGACCTCGCCGCCGAGCAGCACGAGGACGGCTCGGTCCCGTTCGTGGTACCCGACGTGCTGCGCCGCCCGGGGCCGGCCGCGGCGGCGTGGGGCGACGCGGCGACGCTCCTGCCGTGGGTGCTCCACGAGCGCAGCGCCGACGTGGCGGTGCTGCGCCGGCAGCTGCCCAGCATGCGGGCGTGGGTCGACCGCGCGGCCCACCTCGCCGGCAAGGACCGGGTCTGGGCCGGCGGCTTCCAGTTCGGGGACTGGCTCGACCCCGCCGCGCCACCCGACGAGCCGTTCGCCGCCAAGGCCGACCCGGACGTGGTCGCAACCGCTCACCTCGCCCGGTCCGCGCAGGTCGTCGCGGACGCCGCCGCGCTGCTCGGCGACGACGCGGTCAGCAGGCAGTATGCGGACCTGGCCATGCAGGTCCGCGAGGCGTTCGTCCGCGAGTTCGTCACCGCGGGCGGGCGCGTGCTCAGCGACGCGGCCACGGTGTACGCGCTCGCGCTCTGCTGGGACCTGCTGCCCACCGCCGAGCAGTTGGACCGCGCCGGAGAGCGGCTGGCGGACATCGTGCGGGCCGCGGGTTTCCGCACGGCCACCGGGTTCGTCGGCACACCGCTGATCATGGACGCACTCACCAGGGCCCGGCGGCTCGACGTCGCCTACCGCCTGCTGCTGCAGACCGGCTGCCCGTCGTGGCTCTACCCGGTCACGATGGGCGCGACCACGGTCTGGGAGCGCTGGGACAGCATGCTGCCGGACGGCACGATCAACCCCGGCGAGATGACCTCGTTCAACCACTACGCGCTCGGCGCGGTCGCCGACTGGCTACATCGGACGGTCGCCGGCCTGGCCCCGGCCCGGCCGGGCTACCGCGAGCTCGTGGTCGCGCCCCGTCCCCGCCCCGAGCTGACCGGCGCGGCCGCCCGGCACCACACCCCCTACGGCGAGGCCGCGGTCTCCTGGCAGCGTGCGGGCGGACGGCTGACGCTGCGGGTGGTCGTGCCCGTCGGTGCCACCGCGACCGTGCACGTGCCGGGTCGCGACCAGCCGGTGCTCATCGAGCACGGCACGCACGACTGGGACGTACCCGACCCGTGCCCGGCGGGGGCGGCGCTGCCCGCCGAGCCGACCGTGCGCGACGTGCTGGACCACGAGCCGACCTGGACCCGGGTCGTCGAGGCGGCGACCACGCTCGGTCTCGTCCGCGACGAGCAAGAGGCCGCCGCCCGCCTGGCCCGTCAGCTCGACCTACCCGCCGAGGCGCTCCTGGACGCCCTCGCCCGGTTCGCCTCGCCCGGTGAGCTGCGGCGGCGCCTCGACTTCCTCTTCCCGCACCAGTAGATCCACGGAGGTTTCCATGAAACCCATTCGGGCCGCGGCAGCCGTGCTGGTTCTCGCCGTCTCCGCGTGCAGTCCCGGCGACCTCGGCTCCAGCGACGAGGAGGGCAAGACCACGCTGACCTTCCTCGCCGACAACACCGAGGCGACCACCAAGCAGGCCAACGGGCTCGCCGACGCGTTCATGAAGAAGAACCCGGACGTCGAGATCAAGGTCGAGCTGCGCCCCCAGGGCAGCGAGGGCGACAACGTCGTCAAGACCCGGCTGTCCACAGGGGACATGACGGAGGTGTTCCAGTACAACTCCGGCTCGCTGCTGCAGGCGCTCAAGCCGCAGGAGACGCTCGTGTCGCTCAAGGGCGAGCCCTACCTCGACAACATCCAGGACACGTTCTTCCCCACCGTCTCCGTCGGCGACGACGTCTACGGCGTGCCGATGGGCAGCGCCAGCGCCGGCGGCGTGCTGTACAACACCAAGGTCTACGACCGGCTCGGGCTGACGGTACCGAAGACCTGGGACGAGTTCATGGCGAACAACGCGAAGATCAAGGCGGCCGGCGTCGCACCGGTCATCCAGACCTACAAGGACACCTGGACCTCGCAGCTGTTCGTGCTCGCCGACTTCCACAACGTCGCGGCCGTCGAGCCGGACTTCGCCGACGACTACACGGCCAACGAGACCAACTACACGAGGTCGGCCGCCGCGTTCAAGGGCTTCCAGCGCCTGCAGCAGGTTCACGACGCCGGCTACCTGAACAAGGACTTCGCCGCGGCGTCCTTCGAGGACGGTCTACGCGAGCTCGCCACCGGCAAGGGCGCGCACTACCCGATCCTCACGTTCGTGATCGGCACGCTCATGACCAACAATCCCAAGGAGGCCAACGATGTCGGCCTCTTCGCGCTGCCCGGCGACGACGCCGCCAAGAACGGCCTGACGATCTGGACACCCGGCGCCGTGTACATCCCGAAGACGACCGAGGGCGCCAAGCTGGACGCGGCCAAGAAGTTCCTCGCGTTCATCGCGAGCCCGGAGGGCTGCGAGGCGCAGACCGAGGCGTACCAGCCGACGGGACCGTACGTGGTCGACGACTGCCCGCTGCCGGACGACCTGCCGCAAGTGGTACAGGACATGTTGCCGTACTTCGAGACCGACGGGCAGGCCACGCCCGCGCTGGAGTTCGCCTCGCCCATCAAGGGCCCGGCACTCGAGCAGATCACCGTCGAGGTCGGTTCCGGCATCCGGTCCGCCAAGGACGGGGCCGCGCTCTACGACCGCGACGTGACCAAGCAGGCGCAGCAGCTCGGGCTCCCGGGCTGGTAGGCGATGGCGTCGACGACGGTGGCCGGTCGGGCCGTGCCGCTCACCCGGCGGACGCGGCAGCGGGCGGGCTCGGCCTACCCGTACTGGTTCTACCTGCCGGCCGCCGTCGTCTACGCCGTCCTGTTCCTGCTGCCCACGTTCGCGTCGTTCTACTTCAGCCTGACCAGATGGACGCTGTTCGACCAGCGGTTCATCGGCCTGGAGAACTTCATCCTGTTCTTCCAGGAGCCGGCGCTGGTCAAGGGCCTGACCAACACGCTGATCTACGCGGTCGTCACGTCCGGGCTCAAGGTCGTCCTCGGCCTTGCGCTCGCGGTGCTGCTGACGTCGAACATCCTCGCCACCGGCTTCCTGCGCTCCGCGGTGTTCTTCCCGGTGCTGGTCAGCACGATCGGGGTGGGCATCACGTTCACGATCCTCATGCACCCCAGCCGAGGGCTGATCAACGACGCGCTCGGCGTGCTCGGCGTCCAGGGGCCCGCGTGGCTCACCGACCCGTCGATGGCGCTGCTCTCGGTCGCGTTCGTCGACGTGTGGAAGGGCGTCGGGCTCGCGACGGTCATCTACATCGCCGGCATCGTGTCGATCCCGCGGGAGTACCTCGAGGCGGCGCGGGTGGACGGCGCGGGGCCGTTCCCGGTGTTCCGGCACATCCTGCTGCCGCTGTCCTGGCCCGCCACGGCGACGGTGATCGTGCTGTCCCTGATCGGCGGGTTGCGCTCGTTCGACCTGATCTGGGCGATGACCCGCAGCGGGCCCGGCTTCACCTCGGACGTGATCGCGTCGGTGATCTACAAGCAGTACCAGGCCGGCTTCTACGGGCTGTCTACCGCGGGCAACGTCGTGCTGTTCCTGCTCGTGACCGCGGTCGTGCTGCCGCTGACGTGGTTGCTCAACCGGCGGGAGGTGCAGCTGTGAGACGGCTCGCGCTGAGCGCGGTGTCGGTCCTGGTCGCGGTGGTGCTGTTCGTCGTGCCGTTCGCGTTCATCGTGCTGCAGGCCCTCAAGGACCGCACCGGCGCGGCGGCGCTGGACTTCTCCTGGCCGCAGCAGCTGCGGTTCGTGGAGAACCTCGTCGCGGTGATCGAGGCACGAGACTACATGCTGATCATCGCGTTCATCAACAGCACGGTCCTCACCGTGAGCAGCGTGACGATCCTCGTCGTCCTGGCCGCGATGGTGGCGTTCGTGTTGCAGCGCAGGCGAAGCCGATGGACCGGGCTGGTGAACTTCGTCGTCCTGTCCGGACTGATCATCCCACCGGCGGTCGTGCCGACCATCTGGGTACTGCAGGGCATCGGGCTGTTCCGCACGATGACCGGGCTCGTGCTGGTCGAGGTCGCGTTCGGGCTCTCGTTCTCGATCCTGCTGTTCCGCAACTTCCTCGCCACGGTCCCGCGCGAGCTGGACGAGTCCGCCCTGATCGACGGCGCGAGCCCGCTGCGGGTGTTCTTTCAGGTGATCTTCCCGCTGCTGCGCTCGGTCGCGGTGACCGTGATCGTGGTCCAGTCCGTGGTGATCTTCAACGACTTCACGAACCCCCTGTACTTCCTGCCGGGCGAGCAGAACGCCACGGTGCAGCTGACCTTGTTCAACTTCCAGAGCCAGTACGCGACGCAGTACAACCTGCTGTTCATGAACATCCTGCTGATCACGATCCCGCCGCTGCTGATGTTCCTGGTGGCCAACCGGCGCATCGTGGCAGGTCTGACGGCGGGAGCGCTGAAGTAGCTCCCGCCCGGCGACAGGGTGCTGAGCTACTTCGGGTCGAGGACGAACACGGGGATCCGCCGGTCGGTCTTCTCCTGGTACGTGGCGTAGTTGGGGAAGGCCGCGACGGCCCGGTCCCACCACTCGGCCCGCTCCGCGCCGTCGACCTCGCGGGCGACGTAGTCGTTCGTCTCGGCGCCGTCCTGCAGCGGGACCTCCGGGTTCGCCTTGATGTTGTGGTACCAGGTGGGGTGCGCGGGCGAACCGCCCTTGGACGCCACGACCGCGTACCGGCCATCGTGCTCCACCCGCATCACGGGTGTGTAGCGCAGCCTGCCGGTCTTCGCGCCGCGCACCGTCAGCAGTACGACCGGCCTCCCGAGGATCACGACGCCCTCAGTACTCCCGGTCTCGAGGATCTTCTTCGTCTGGTCCCGAACCCAACCCTGGGGGCTCAGCTCTACGGTCTCTTCTGGCATGTTCCAACCAACACTCTCCGCGCGGCGACCATTCCCATCGGCCGGGTTGACCTCGTGGCGCGTACCCACACCGCTGAGCAGCTTCTTCGGACGCGCCGACGAGATCCGCGACGGGGCCTGTTTCGTCGACCTGACCTCGGTCCACGACGACGCGTCCGTGCCCGCCGCCGTCCGACTCGAACCCGAGCCGTGGCCCGCTGGCCCCGTCGGCACCCGGGGCGAACACGGTGGCGCCGGCGAAGTGACCGGAGCGCTCGCACACGGTGCGCAGCGCCTCCTCGTGGAGCACCTCCTGGAACCCCACGAGGTCGGCGTCCGTCCGGCGCAGCTGCTCGCCGATCCAGTCCGCGTTGATCGCCATGTCACGACTCCGTCGTCTTCCCCCGCACCGGAGTCGGGCCCACGCGCCGGCCCGCTACGGGGCCGACGGGCGTCGCGGCTGAGTCAGGTACTCCGGCGGCACGGTGTCGACGAGCCAGACCCCGTTGGCGCTGACCAGGAACCGATGCCCGTCCGCCGACATGCGGGCCGCGTCCACGTGCAGGACGACCGGCCGTCCCCGGCGGGAGCCGACCCGGGACGCGGTCTCCTCGGAGGCCGACAGGTGGACCTGGTGCCGCTCCATCGACCGCAGACCCTCGCGCCGGATCGCCGGCAGCGCGGCGGCCACGGTGCCGTGGAAGAGCACGTCCGGTGGCTTCGACTCGGGCAGCTCGAGGTCGACCGACACCGAGTGCCCCTGGTTGGCCCGGATGAGCGTCCCGGTCTCGTCGAACGCGAAGCGCTGCTTGTCGCTGCTCGACACGATCTCGTCGAGCTCCTCGCGGGTGAGCCGCAGGCCGTGGCGTCCCAGCGCGTCCAACAGCTCGTCGACGCCGACCCAACCCCCGGGCCCGAGCGCGAGCCCGATCTCACCCGGGGCGTGGCGTAGGTGCAGGGAGAGCCGCTTGGAGGCGCGCACCAGCTGTTTCTCGTTCATCTCACCCGCATTGAACACCATGAAGCTTCTTGACTCCCAACGGTTTTGGGGAAGTATTGTGCCTCACCATCGGCCCGTCTGGGAGGCACCATGTCCACACGTGGATGGGGCAACGCGGTCGCCGCGGTCGCCCTGTTGTGCACCGCCACGTTCGCAGCCAGCGCCGCGCCGGCCACGGCCGCGCCGCCGAAGTCGCCGGTTCAGGTCGCGGCCACGGAGGTCGCGCTCGTCCGGCTCCACCTACCCACGGTCTCGATGCTCGACCAGCTCAACGCGAGCGGAGCCGACATCGCCGCGCAGGGCCGCACCCCGGACGGCAAGCTCGTCGCCGACCTGGTGCTCACCGGCCGCGACCTCGACGAACTCGTCGCCCGCGGGGCCACCCCGCTGCAGGTGATCGGGCGGGAGTCCGACGCCGCGCAGCGCTACGCGCAGAGCAAGCAGGCCGCCAGAGCCGAGGCGGCCACCCGGGCGGCCGCCGACACCCTGCAGTTCCTCTCGGCCTACTGGTGGGTCACCGACGGCCAGACGTTCCTCGAGACCCGGGTCGCCACCACCGCCGTGACCGACCCCGAGGTCGAGCTCACGGTGCACTGGGAGACCGCCGACGGCACCGCGGGGTCCTTCCCGCTGCAGCGCTTCGAGGACGCGGGCGAGTACCAGTACCACATCGCGCTGCCCCAGCCGCTGCCCGCGCAGCCGGTTCGCGTCACGGCGACGTCGAGCCTCGGCGGCAGCACCCGGGCGATCACGCCGGGCGCGTGGCCGGGTGCCGCTCCCCCGGAGCCGCCCGACGGGTACCAGGAGGACTTCATCGACGCGTACATGTCGCCGGTGGACATCAAGGCCCGCATCGCCCGCCTGGGTCGGCAGTACCCGGACCTCGTGGACGTCGTGAACCTGCCGAACAAGACGCCGGGCTACCGCCGCACGGCGACCGCGTACCTCGGCGACCCGGCCACCGCGGCGGTCGTCGTCGAGTCGGTGAAGTACGGCGACCAGGGACCCAACGGCTGGCAGGTCCGCACGGTCGACCCGGGCCGGCCGAACCGGCCGGCGCAGGCCACCTTCCGCGACCGGGTCCTGACCGTCTCGCTCGCGACCGACGCCACCGGCGCGGTGGTCAGCACGACCGACCAGGTCGCCGCGCTCATCGGATCCCGGTTCCCGCAACGGTTCTCGGCGTTCGTCGAGGACGGCTCGGCCGGCCTGGTCATGCCGGTCGCCGGCCCGACCAGGATGACCGACGGCCTCGACGCGCCCGCCGGCGTGCCGCACCAGCCGTGGACCGTGCAGGCGCTGCGCATCGGCGCACACCGGGACGGCTCGCGGATCGGCGTGCTGGCCTACTCCCAGGAGCACGCTCGCGAGTGGGCGACGCCGCTCGTCACGCTGGAGTTCGCCGAGCGGATGCTGGCCAACCACGCCACCGACCCGGAGACCCGGACGCTGCTGGAGAACGTCGAGATCTTCGTGATCCCGACGGCGAACCCGGACGGGGCGAACTACTCGTTCAACGACTACGCCTTCCAGCGCAAGACCATGTCCAACCACTGCACCGGCGCACAGCGCGACCCGCGCTACGCCGACTCGTGGGGCGTGGACGTGAACCGCAACTACACGGTCGGCTCGGCGTTCGACGGCTACGTCGGCGCGTCGACGACCAACTGCCTGTCCGGCACCTACGCCGGCACGGCCGAGCTGTCCGAGCCGGAGGCGAACAACATCGCGACGTTCGCGGGCCAGCACTCGAACATCAAGTTCGCGATGAACGTGCACAGCTACGGCGGCTACTTCATGTGGCCGCCCGGGGCGTACGCGATGCCGGGCCGGATCACGCTGCCGCGCCCGTCGATCGAGGAGTCGGCGATGTTCCAGGCCAGCGCCAAGCGGATCGTCGGCGCGATCGCGAGCGAGCGGAGCACGGTGACGTGGCCGTCGCGCACCGGCCCGGTGGCCGACGTGCTGTACTCCGCGGCGGGCAACTCCGCCGACGAGCTGTACTACCAGCAGGGCATCTTCGCGTGGGACTTCGAGATCGGCAACGACCGGTGGAACCCGGCGAGCGGTGAGTGGGAGGGCATGGGCTTCCAGCCGCCGTTCACCGAGGCACACGCCGAGTCCCAGGAATACGCCGACGGCCTGACCGAGCTGATCCGCGTGGCCAGGGACTTCCAGGACGCGAACTCCTGATCACGAGTGAGACCTGTCTGATCGTGACGGGGATGCCGGGGGCGGGGAAGTCGACGGTGACCAGCCTGGTCGCCGAGCGGCTCCCCCGCTCCGCCCGGCTCGACGGCTACGAGTCCCTCGAGGCCGACATGAGTCGCGGGCTCGGCGACGTCGGCTGGTGGTTCGACACCGCGAACCTCACTCCCGAACCGACCGCCGACCGCATCGCCGGCGACGCCCGCCACCGGAGCCGTCGTCGGCTGACGTGCGCTGAGGTCAGAGATCGAGGACGAGATCGGAGGTGGGGCGAGCGCTGCAGATCAGCGCCTCGCCGGGTCCGGGCGGCTCGAGCGGGGCCGGGTCGTGGGTGACGGTGCCGGACAGCACCGGCGTCACGCAGGTGTGGCACACGCCCGTGCGGCAGGACCAGCGGGTGGGCACGTCGCACGCCTCGGCCAGCTCGAGCAGCGAACGATCGTCGGCGCGGACGGTCAGCTCGCTGCGGACGAACGTGACGCTCGGGCCGGCGCCGGGTGGGCCGGGCGGCTGGTGCGGCGGGATGGCGCGGGCCCCGGTGATGCCCGGGTTGATCGCCGGACGGGAGCCGAACAGCTCGGTGCGTACGTCGGTCACGCCGAGCGTGCCGAGCGCGGCGCCGACGTCCGCCATGAACCGGGCCGGGCCGCAGAGGTAGGCGGTGGCGCCGGCGGGCAGGCCGAGACCGGCGAGCGTCTCCGGGGTCAGCCGGTTCCCGCTCGCGGTGTAGCAGGTGTGCTCGTGGCCGTTGGGCAGCGCGGCGAGTAGCTCGTGGGCCTCGGCGGCGAACGCGTGGTGGTCGGCGTCGCGCGCGGTGTGCAGCCACCACACCTCGCGGGCCGGATGCCGGGCCGCGAGGTCGTGCAGCATGGCGAGGACCGGAGTGACACCGATACCCGCGGAGACGAGCAGGACCGGGTTGGCGCCGGCGGCGAGGACGAACTCGCCGCGCGGGGCCGCGACGTCGAGGTCCGCGCCCGGCCGAAGCCGGGTGTGCAGGTAGTTGCTGACGACGCCGTCCGGCTCGCGCTTGACGCTGATCCGGTACGTGCCGGCGGCCGGGTCGGACGAGAGCGAGTAGCTGCGCATCGCGCCGGCCGCCCGCACGGTCAGGTACTGACCGGCGGCCGGTGGCGGCAGCGGCTCGTCGCCGGCGAGGTGCACCGAGGCGACGGTCGCGCTCTCCGCCGCGACGCCGGTGACCCGCAGGCGGCGGAAGCCGTCCCACGCCGGGCGCGCCGGAGCCGCCGGGGCGTCGAGCAGTTCGCGGAACGACCGCTGCCAGCCGGGGCTGAGCGCGGGGATGTCGACGGCGGCGCGCAGCTTGTCCCGGGCTCGGCCGGGCAGGTAGAGCAGGGCGTCGGTGTCGGCGACGGTCAGCGCGTGCCGCCCAGTCCTCGTCCGGACGATCTCGTCGCCGGCCCGGACGTGTCCCTCGCGGATGACGCGCAGGTAGAAGCCCGGCCGGCGATGTGCGACGAGCAGCGCGGGCAGCGTCGGCTCGCCGAACCGCATGCCGACCCGGAAACAGGTGACCCTCGGCTGGGTGACCTCGAACTCGGCTTCGCCGATCCGGTAGCGGTCGCCGATGCACACCTCGTCGTCGGCCAGACCGTCGACGGTGAAGTTCTCGCCGAACTGGCCATGCGCCAGGTCGTCGCGGCCGAAGTGGACGCGCCAGTGCTCGTAGGACTGGAGCTGGTAGACGAGGACCGCGCGCATCTCCCCACCGTGCCCACCGAGGTCGCCCTGACCGTCGCCGTCCACGTTGAGCGTCCGCACCATGCGCGCCCCGTCGACCGGCTGCTTCCACACTCCCGTGTGGACGGTCCGGCCCTGCCACGCGACGTCCTTCGGCAGGCCGACGTTGACCGACAGCAGCCGCCCCGCGCTAGGCACCGCGCACCCGCTGGTAGTGGCGGCGGGCCTTCATGCGGTTGCCGCAGACGGCCATCGAGCACCAGCGGGCGTTGTTGGCCCTGCTGCGGTCGACGAGGAACAGCGAGCACTCGCCGTTGGCGCACGGCCGCAGCCGGCCCGGCGCGCCGGCGCGCAGCGCGTCCCACGCCAGTACGGCCCGCACCACGACCGAGTCGCCACCGAGCCGCCACTCGACGCCGTCGGCGGTGAGCTCGGGGCGCTGGACCACGCCGTCGAGGAGCGGGGCGAGCGACGTTGGTGGCTCGGCGCCACGGGCCACGTTTCGCAGCGCCGTCCTGGCCTCCCGAAGCTCCGCGGCCGGCGCGCGGCCGGACCACTTCGCGTGCGCGGTCAGCCAGCCACGGGCCGTCTCGTCGTCGGCGAGCTCGTCGACCGGCACCCCGTCGACGACCGGCGCGCTGTTGAGCAACGCCAGGAGCAGCGCCTCGTCGTCCACCATGTCTAACCTCCCTGACGTACTTGACAGGTTAGACCGAATCGTCGCCGAGCGGGTCGCGGCGGAGGACGAGCTTCGTGGTTCTGGCGGTGTAGGCGGCGGGGGCGTCGTCCCACGCGGCGGTGTGTGTGGTGACCCGCTCGGCCGGGAACCCGGTGCGGCGCAGGAAGTCCAGCAGGCCGGGCAGGTTCGCGCGGGAGTGGGAGACGCCCAGGCGCAGGGTCGCGTCGGTGGCGTACATGTGCATCAGCGGCACCCGCGTACCGGTGGCGAAGTAGTAGCCCACGGCCGTGCACACGCCGCCCGGCGCCAACGCGCGCAGCCCGCGCCGCAGCCCGGACGCGCGGGAGGTCGCTTCGACGACCACGTCGTAGCCGCCCTGGCCTTCCTGTGTACTGGCACCGAAAGACTCGGCGATCGAGCGACGTTCGGCGTCGTCGTCCAAGTAGTCCACGACGCCGGCGCCGTGCGCGACGGCGAGACCGGCCGCGTACAGCCCGATGCTCTTGGCGCCGCCACCGAGGACGAGCACCGAGCCGCCTTCGCGCGCGGCCAGCGGCGGCACGACCGCCCGCCACGCGTCGGCGAGGTTGTCACCGGCCGCGGCGACCCGTTCGGCGGGGATGCCGGGCGGGACCGGAACGAGCATGTGCTCGGCGAAGGGCACCCGGAACTCGTCGGCGATCATGCCGCCCCACGGCCCGCACGCCGCCCCGAAGCCGTACGCGGCAAGCGTCCCACCCGATGCGGTGGTGGTGGCGCACTTGGCGGTCAGCCCGCGCTGGCACGGCGCACAGGTGCCGCAGGAGACCGCCCACGGCACGACCACCCGCTGCCCGACCCGCAGCCCCGTCACCCCTGGCCCGAGCGAGACGATCTCGGCGACACACTCGTGTCCGATGGCGAACGGCCCGCGATACGGGACCCTGCCGCAGATGCTCCCGACGACCGGATCGACCAGGCGGAGCGCCATGCCCACCCGCAGCGCCCGAGACACCGGCCGGTGAATCGGCACGGTGTCCCCATCGCAGCGCCCGGCGATGAACGGACGCACGATCGCGTCGTGCGGATCCACGATCACCGGCCGGTCGCGCTCATGCCACGCCAGCCGTCCACTCCGCTCGAACTGCAACTCACGCATGCCCACCACCCGATCAGCCGCGGCTACAGGCTCGCTACCCGCCTCAGCGCCACCTCGTCAACGAGTTCTGCCCGTGCGGCGGGATTGTCGTGGTAGAAGAGCACCGCGCGGTACAGGATTTTCGGGTCCACGGCCAGGAAACGCCCCTGTACGGCCAAGTGCGGCGCGAACGCCAGCTCCCCCTGCCGCCACGCCGACGAGGTTCGCCGGACCCAGCCGGTCGTGTTCGCCGCCGCGATCACCTGTACGAGCGGT
>NZ_JBOHGA010000040.1:0-36387 GCF_050699915.1 Actinophytocola sp. | reverse complement strand
GCGCGACGGCACGTCCTGCCGTCGCGCTGCTCGTCGAGCGTTGCCGTGGGCTCACGCGGTGCGGCGCCGCCTCGTGGTCAACACCAGGGCGCCACCCGTGGCCGCGGCGGCCGTCAGCAGCGCGAGCCTCACCCAGCCGGTCGAACCGTCTACATCGGACACTGTGCCGCCCAGCCCGGTCTCCACCGCGCCGTCGGGCACCACGGCCGCGCCGCGCGCGTCCTGCCGGACCGCGGTGGACAGCGAGCCGGACTTCTCCAGCACCAGCACCGTGTAGACCGAGCCGGCCTCCAGCGTGATCGGCAGGTTCGTCGGGCCGGCCTCGACCGGTGCGACGGTCAGCGTGGTGGCGCCGGCCGGTACGTAGGCGTAGGAGCTGGCGTTGCCGAATGCCGCGCGCTCGATGACCGCCGTGCCTTCCCGCTGGATGCTCAGGTCGCCGACGTGCGGCGCGGCGTTCACCACGCGCATGCGGGCCTGGCCCCGCGGCGGCAGGCTGATCTCGTCGTCGAGCACCTTCAGCGCCAGCTTCGCGAACGCGCCGAGACCGGCGACCGTGTAGGCACGGCCCTTCTGCGCGTTCACCGTCTGCGAGATCACCGGCTTCGTCGCCGGGTTCGCACCCGCCGGCCGCATCGCGATCGTGTACTGGCCCGGTTGGATCGCCTGGTAGTCGGACATGTCGCCGTAGCCGACGCCCTTGATCTCCTGCTTGAACGCGGGTCTGTTGAACGCCGACAGATACACGTCGACGCGTGGCGTGTCCGGCGACAGGTGCGCGAGCCGCAGGTACGCGCTGTCCTGCGCCGCGGCAGCCGGCACCGCGCCGGCCAGGCCGAGGCCGAGCGTGGCGACCAGCGCGACGCCGAGTGCTCTCCAGTGGATCGTCATGCCAACCAGCCCCTTCGACAAGATGTCATTCCGTAGCCCCGTCCGACGGTTCCGGCAGGCGCCAGCTGATCGCGAAACCCTCCGGCGTGCGCCGGGTCGTCGCGGGCGCGTACGGCGCCTCCTGTGCCGAGAGCCAGTCCAGCACGGCCGCCCGTCCGGCCCGTCCGTCTGATGTGGACACCACGACCGTGCGGTCGGGGAGACGCGAACCCCGTTCGTGCGGCGAGTTCCCGGTCCGCACGAGG
This sequence comes from Actinophytocola sp., assembly GCF_050699915.1. Lineage (GTDB taxonomy): Bacteria > Actinomycetota > Actinomycetes > Mycobacteriales > Pseudonocardiaceae > Actinophytocola. The sequence goes on along the minus strand of NZ_JBOHGA010000040.1, from coordinate 35,251 downwards.
GTGATCTCGTGTTCCGCGCACAGGCCGGCGAGCACGGCCATTGCCCGCATGTCGACCCGCCCGGCCAGCAGTGCGTTGCGGGCCTGCGTGCTTGCGGTCAGCCGCGAGTTGCGCGCGAGCTGGGTACCGGCCGTCGCGCGGGGCGCCGGGTCGAGGTAGCGCGGGTCGAGGTGCGTGGTGACCAGGGTCAGCGTGCCGAAGTGGCCCAGCAGGAACCCGCCATCGGCCGGCCCGTGCTGCACGACCATGCCTTCCGCGGGGCGCTCACCGGCGCGCCGGACGACCGTCCGCGGGTCCTGGCGGCCGAGGTCGCGGTGCAGGTCGGCCCACGTGTCGGACGGCACGGTCACCGTGCCGCCGGCGACGACCTGGTTGCCGACCCACGCGGCGAGCGCGGCGTGCTCGGCCCGCGGCGCGACCGGCGGCACGATCAGCAGCCCGGTCACCGCGGCCGCGACGGTGAGCGCGGCGGCGAGACCGCCGGAGACCACCGGCGCGGGGGAGCGGACCGCCGTGTCGAGCAGCATCGCCACGACGACCGCCGCCGCGGCCACCACCACCGGCAGCAGCGCGTCGGCCTGCGCGCCGAAGCCGACCGCCAGGCCGACGCCGGTCAGCGTGCCCATGGCGAGTGGTCGGATCCGCGTCACCACCAGCGCGCCACCCGCGGCGACGGTGATCGCAGCCAGGAGCGCGGGCCGCTGGGTGCCGGTGAGCACGCCGCCGGTCGGCGCGAGCATCAGGTCCGCCCGCCACAGCAGCGCGGCGATGCCGCCGGTCGCGAACAGCACCACGGCGGCGTGGCCGCGCCAGGTCGTGTCCGGTTCGTACCGCTCGAACTCGAGGAACCACAGCCAGGTCGCCACGCCGACGCCCACCGGGATGATCACCAGCGGCGTGGTCGCCACCGCCGCGAGCCCGGTGCAGATCGTGAACAGGCCGGCCAGGGTGAACAGCACCAGCCGGTCGCGAACCAGCGCCTTGCCGATCCAGACGGCGCTGACGGTGGCCAGCCCGAGCCACGCCGCCGTGACGAGGCCGGGCCCGACCGTGCCGAGCACCGCGACGGACGGTCCGGCCGCGGCCAGCACCGCGGCCGCGGCGGCGGTCGCCAGCGGATGCAGCCGCAGGGCCACCGTGAGCAGCAGCAGGGCCACCAGCAACACGACGAGGGCGACCACGGACAGCTCACGCGCGCTGGTCAGCACGCTCGCGTGCCGGTCGAACGGGCTGGCCAGCCACGTGTACCCGGCGAGCTGGACGTCGGTGGCGGCCAGGGTGTGGGAGACGGTCGGCACCCGGTCGGCGATGCCGGCGAAGCGCGCGTACGCGGCCTGGACGAGCTCGTTCTCGGCGAGCGAGGCGGGCAGCGTCGGGAGCGCGACCACGACTCTCGCGACCGCCGCACCGGCCACCGCGACCCAGAGCGCCCAGCCGACCGCGAGCCACCACCGGCGCGGCCGCCGGACCCGCCGCGGCCGTTCCGGTGCCTCGCGTTGCACGGGCAGGACGATGCGCTGTACCGGCTCGGGAACGTGCACGACCCGCGTCGCGGGAACCGGGTGCCGGCGCAGGCACGCCCGCAGCACGGTGACGGCGTCGACCACCCGCAGCAGCGGGAACATCAGGCCGGCGAGGAGGTAGCGCGGCTCCCGTGCGGCGAGCGCGGTCGCCGCGGTCAGCAGGAGGTCGGCGAGCACCAGGCCCAGCGCGAGCTCGACCGGGCCGACTACAGACCGCGCCTGCGCCAGCGGCGCCCACTCGACCGGCAGGGCGAGCGCCACCACGGCGAGCGGCACGAGCGCGACGACCGCGGCCGCGACGGCGAGCTCGACCAGCTGGGCGTACAGCGCCGGCCCGGTCCGGCCGCGGCGCCGGGTCTGCCAGAGCCCGGTGACCGCGCGACGGGTGAGCCGGCGGTGCTCGCGCAGCCGCAGGGAGGTCGCCGTGACCGCGGGCGCGCCGGGGCAGAGCGCCACCCGGCCCAGACGGCGGCGGTAGAGCTGCATCGTCAGGTCGAGGTCCGGCTCGACGAGGCCGGGCGGGTCGAGCTCGAGGCGGGCGAGGACGCTCGTCCGGTAGAGCCGGCCGATGCCGGGCAGCCCGTGGGCCGCGGTCGCCGGCGGCCCGCCACGGCCGCGGCCGAACGACTGGGTCAGCACGTAGCGGCGAGCTCGGTAGGCGGCGAGGATGCGCCGCGGCGGCAGCCAGTCGGGCGCGACCCGGGCGTCCACGGCGGCCACCGTGGGGTCGGCGAACAGCGGGAGTGCCCGCTCGAGGTGGCCGGGAGCGAGCCGGGTGTCCACATCGAGGACGAGGACGTAGGAGAAGCGGTCGAGCAGGTGGAAGGCCTGGATGCCGGCGGTGACGGCGCCCGTGGTGGTCAGCGTGCCGAGCGTCTCGACCACCTGGGCGCCGAGCCGGTGCGCGAGGTCGGCGGTGCCGTCCGAGGAGCCGTTGGAGACGAGGTGCACGTGTTCGGCCGGCACGACCTCACGGGCCGCGGCGAGCGCGTCGAGGACCCGGTCCGACTCGTCCTGGGCGACGATCAGGACCGCCACCCCGGCCGTCTCGAGGTCCACCGGCCGGGCCGGAGCCGGCCGCAGCCGGCGCCGGGTGAGCCAGATCAGGCCGTGGACGAGGAGGCTCGGACCCACGACCAGGGCCGCGACCAGCCCGGCGACGATCATGTGCGTGCTCGCACATGATCAGTTGGACAGGCGATGGGCCGGACTACCACGGGCCGCACTGTGCCTGAGCAGCGCAGACAAAACCTCATCCAAACGCATGAGATGTCACCCGAGCGGGTGACCTCAACGTTGCCAATGGTGAACAAGTTGTGGGGCCGGTCGGGCGAAGCTGAACCGAATCGTTGATCATGTCCGTATTTGGAGTTGCGGGCCACATGTCGGGGCGCGCGCATGTCCGCAGGTTAAGGAGAATCCATGAAGCCCAATCGCCGAGCCGTGCTTCTCGCGGGGCTCGCCACCACAGCGGCCGGTGCCGCTGCGGTGGCGACGAAAGGGGCCTTCGCCGCCCCGCCGGTTCGCGACATCCCGCCACCGCCGCTCGATGGCGAGCTGAGCTTCGACCAGGCGGTTCGCGACGCGGCCGCCGACGACTTCGGCCACATCGTCCACAAGACGCCCGAGGCCGTGCTGATCCCCGGATCGGACAACGACGTCGCGGCGACGATCAAGTGGGTGTCCGACCGCAACAAGAAGTTCGCCCCGCAGGGGCAGAGCCACTCGACCTTCGGCCGCTCCGAGGTCCAGGACGGAGTCGTGGCGGACATGTCCGCGCTGCACGCGGTCGGCGCCGTCGAGGGTGACCGGATCACGGTCGACGCGGGTGCGAAGTGGAGCGAGGTGCTCTCCACCACGCTCGCGGCCGGCAAGACGCCGCCGGTGCTGCCCGACTACATCGAGCTGTCGGTCGGCGGCACCATCATCGTCGGCGGGGTGGGAGCCACCACCGCGACGTCCGGCGTGGTCGCCGACAACGTGATCGAGATGCAGGTGGTGACCGGCAAGGGCGACAAGGTCACCTGCTCGTCGAGCAGCAACGCCGACCTGTTCAACGCGGTGCGCTCGGGCCTCGGCCAGGTGGGTGTGATCACGAAGGCGACGCTCAAGCTCGTCGCGGCGCCCGCGTCGGTTCGCCGGATCCAGCTGTTCTACGCCGACCTCGCGACGATGATGGGCGACCAGCGGGTGCTGGCCGGCGACAACCGCTTCGACTCCGTGCAGGGCTCGATCCTGCCGTCGCCGCAGGGCGGCTTCGTCTTCCGCACCGACGGCGTGAAGTTCTTCACCGGCAACCCGCCGGACGACGCCGCGCTCGTGGCCGGCCTGAACGACGACCCGGCGAGGCGGCAGGCGGCGACGCTGGAGTACTTCGCCTACCTCAACCGGCTTGCCGCGCTGGAGGCCGCGCTGCGCGCCAACGGCCAGTGGTTCTTCCCGCACCCGTGGCTGACCACGTTCGTCGGCGACTCCCAGATCGAGGCGGTCGTCAACGCCGAGCTGGGCCAGATCAACCCGCCGAACGACCTGGGCCAGTTCGGCCAGGTCGTGGTGTCCCCGCTCCGCCGTTCGTCGATCACGAGCCCGCTGCTGCGGGTCCCGTCGGACGAGCTGTTCTACGCGTTCAACTTCGTGCGCGTGCCGACCACCGACGACGCCGCGAACGCGAACCGGCTGGTGGACATCAACAAGGCGATCTACGGCCGGGTGAAGGCGGCCGGCGGCACGCTGTACCCGGTGAGCGCCTTCCCGCTGAGCGGCGCCGAGTGGCGCTCCCACTTCGGCGGCGGCACCTTCGGCCAGCTGGACGCGGCCAAGCAGAAGTTCGACCCGAAGAAGGTCCTCACCCCGGGCTACGAGATCTACTGACCGCACACGCAACAACCGGAACGGCCCAGGCGCACCGAGCGCCTGGGCCGTTTCCGTTGCCCCGGGTCGTGACCCCGTGGTCCGCACGAAGAACGGTGGCCCTCGCCCGGAGATCCGAGCGAGGGCCACCGTCCTGTCAGTTCGAGCCGATCAGATCTTCTTGCGCCGCAGGAGCAGCAGCGTGCCCGCACCGCCGACGATCAGGACGCCGCCGATGATGAGCGGGACGAGGATCGAGGCACCGGTCTCCGCCAGGTCGTCGTCATCGAACTCGTTCTTGCCCTGCTGGGCCGGCGGGACCTGCGCGTCCTCCTCGGTCCACTCGGCCGAGGCCTTGGCGCTCAGCCTGGACTGCGCCGCGTCGGCGACGATCACCGACTGGGACTCCTGGCCGTTCAGGTAGTCCTGGGCCACGAACAGCCGGCCGGTGTCCACGTTCGCGAGCGCGGTGATCGCGAGGTTCCCCGCGCCGTCGGCCGAGTCGGCCGGGACGTCGAAGAACAGCTCGGTGCCGTTCTTGATCTGCTTGGCGTTGAGCGCCCGCCCGTCCAGGTCGGTGATGCGAACCCCGTACGGCAGGCTCGTCGCGAGCTTCTCGATCGTGCCGGAGGTGCTCACGGTGAACGGACCGATCCGCTCGCCGGCCTTGCCGTCCTTCGTCTTCGGGTCGATCGACAGCGCCGCGGTCGGCTCGTTGGCCAGGCCCACGTTGTCCGGACCGGTCAGGAACTCGAACAGCGCCAGCACGTCCTGGCCACCCCGCGCGTCGCCCGGCACCGGGTCGGCCGGGTCCAGCTCGACCTCGTCGCTGAAGCGCCAGATGGCGGCCTGCGTACCGGCCACCGCCTCCGCGACGCTGAGGTTGCCGTCGTTGAGCGCGGTGCCGCGGTCGGTGAGCACCTTCGCGAGCTCGCCCGTCTTCTTCTGCGGGAAGCCGTTGTGCAGGATCCAGTTGATCTGGTCCTGGTTCTCGTTGAACGGCGAGGCCTGGTCGGGGTAGTCGTCCCAGTTCTTCTCGACGAGCGGCTCGTCGCGGTCGAGTGGCGTGTCGATCTCGACGCAGTACACGCCGATCTTGCTGCCGTCGTCGAGCGTGAGCGCGATGAGCTCCGTCGCCAGGTCGCTCTTGAACCCGTCACCGACGTTGACGCTCAGCCCCTTCGCGCCGTCCTCGACCCGTCCGACTGCCGGGTCGGCGGAGGCAGGGACGGCCGCGGCCATCAGCAACACCGCCGCGGCGCCCGTGATCCCCGCACCCGCGCGGGCGAACTTGAACCTGCTGGCCATGACTCTCCTTGTCAATCCCACGAACAGCCCTCTTGATCACGGCTCCGGTGGCTCCGGGCCACAGGGATCACGCCCGGATGAAGCCGCACATGCCTGGGTGTTACCGGGGTCGGCCAGCGGGCTGACACCGGTAGCACACTCGAATACGGAAGGGGTTGGCCCAGCGTTCAAATTGGCTGGTAGTCGGCCGAAGACCGTTACAAGTGCGAACGAACGCGGGTCTGCGGAAGTCGAAACCGCAGGTCAGCAGCGACCGAGCCGTTCACGAATCGCCGCGCCCGGGCGCGGGGTCCGGCGTGGCCGCCGGCTCCGGCCGGTGCAACGCCGCCGCGAGGGCGGGGAAGACGAGGACCGTGAGCACGCCGGCGCCGACGAGCGCCGCCGCGTTCTCCGGGAGCATGGCGCCGTTGCGCAGGCCGATCTCGGCCAGCGCGACGAGCAGCGACAGCGGCGTCGCGGAGACCAGGGCGGTCTGTACGCGTTCGCGTGGGCTCAGCACCCGGCGGTAGACCAGCAGCACGGGCAGGCCGGGGACCACGAGCATCAGGGCGAAGAGCCCAGCGGCGCAGCACGATCTGCGTCGTCTCGTGCTGGCCGACCGCGATCACCGTGGCCAGCCGGCCGTCCGCGCGCACCAGCCGCGGGGCCAGGCTCAGCAGCACCGCCAGCACGCCGACGGCGCCGAGCGAGGCCAGCGCGACGAACCGGTTCTGCGTACCGAGGAAGATCGCGATGACGACGATCGGGAACAGATCGCCGACCGCGCCGGCGGCCAGCAAGTACCCGCCGAGCCGGCCGCCTGGGCGAGGGTCCGCACGTCGTCCGCCGAGCCGAGCCCGAGCACGTCCGGTCCGATGACGATCCCGCCGGCGATGACCGATGTCCACCCCGCAAGCGCCTGCGTCCATGATCGAACGAGAACACGTTCTTGTGCGCGGTCCGGTCGGGGCGGAAGCTGAGGGCATGGACCTCGCCGTGCTCGAAGAGATCAAGCGCCTCAAGTACCGCTACCTCCGCTGCGTCGACACGAAGAGCTGGGACGAGCTGGCGGACACGTTCGCCGCCGATGCCACGGCCGACTACGGCACGCCCGCCTACGGCCGGCCGCTGCGCTTCACCGGCCGGGACGCCATCGTGGGCTTCCTGCGGGACAAGCTCGGCCCGGACATCATCACCGTGCACTTCGCCACCCAGCCCGAGATCGACGTCGCCGGCGACGAGGCGAGCGGGACCTGGAGCTTCGAGGACACGGTGATCGCCACCGCGCAGCGGGTGGTGATCACCGGCGCGGCGTTCTACGAGGACCGCTACAGCCGCGGCGACGACGGCTGCTGGCGCATCCGCCACACCGGCTACCGCCGCACCTACGAGGCGATGCTCTCCCTGGACGACCTGCCGAGCTTCCGCCTCACCGCGAACCGCTGGGCACCAAGCCCGGCTTGAGCTACGAGGCTCGCTGACCCGAGACGATGTCGCTGATCCACCGGTGCGCGGTCGCGCACAGGTCGGCCTCCCGGCCGCGAGCGTGGGCCACCACGTCGTCGCCCGACCAGAGGATGATCGCCGCCACCTCGGCGGTGACCGGCGTCAGCCCGATCCGCCAACTGCGGTTCCCTCGTTCGACGTATCTCTCGGCCGTGATCCAGTCGCCCGCGGGCACGCTGCGCGTCACCTGCCAGGCGGCGTCCCGCTCCAGCTCGTCGACCGACCGCGGTGTAGCCGAGACGTGTGTCCCGCGACCAGGTTCCGCCCGATCCTCGTGCACCGGGCCACTCTGGCACAGCGGCCGGGCGCGGTCACCGTGCGGAAGTATGTGCGGACACATAGGTTTCCGGTGGGACCGGCTAACCGGACTTCTCGGTCTCCCCGTGCGCGGTGCCGACGGGCTTGGACTCCGGCGAACCCCGTTGTCGCAAGTAGACACTCAGCACGGCCATCGACCCGATGGCGAGGAACTCCGACTGCCAGTTCTGCAGCGTCCGGTTCCAGAACTCGGCGCTCGCGACGTAGGTGGACCACGACACCGGGTCGGCGAGCCCGGCGAGCTGCTCGGCGTTGTAGGCGGACAGGCCCGCGACCGACTGCGCCAGCCAGGAGAACAGGAACAGGCCGGCCATGACGAGGCCGAGCGAGCGGGAGAACACCGCGGTGCGCCAGCCGCCGGTGCGAGCCCACTTCGGTGAGCCCTCGATGGCGAACCGGCCGACCCGCTGCTTCTCGTCGGACTCGCGGCCGATCTCGTCGGGTGGCTTGGACTCCGGCGAGCCGCGCTGCACCAGCCACACGGTGGCCAGGATGTAGAGGAAGAACTGCAGGTACTCCGACTGCCAGTTCTCCGCCACGTCGACCGCGAAGTCCGAGGTGGTCAGAAAGTGCCAGAACGTGATCGTCTGGCCGCCGCCGAGCACCTGGCGGTGGTTGTAGTCCGCGTGCCCGGCGACCGCCTGCCCGACGAGCGTGCCGAGGAACAACAGTCCGAAGGCGACGCCGAGTCCGTTGTCGCGCAGGAAGCGCCGCCCGCTCATCGGTGCAGCATCCCGATGACGGTGAAGTACGCCAGCCCGCCGAGCACGACCGCGAGGTAGAGCACGAAGATCACGCGCCGGACCGCTCCGCCCATCACCCCGCGCATCACGCCGCCAGCAGGCAGTCGTAGGTGCCGTCGGCAGCGCGCGTGCAGCCGGCGGCGGCGACCCGCCAGCCCGTGTTCAGCTCGACGAGGAACAGCGTGCCGGTCGACGCACGGGCCTGCGCGCGGTCGCCCCACACCGCCACCTCGGCCACCCGTCCGCCCGCGATGTCGACCGACCCGAGCGAGGTCGCGCACGGCTCGCCCTCGGAGTACTCGAGATCCTGGCGGGTGTCGTTCGCGAGCAACGCGCAGGCCGCGCGGGTGTCGCCGTCGCCCATCGCGGCGAGGAAACTCGCCGCGACGTCGCGGGAGTCGGTCTCACGCTGCCCGCTCGAGCACCCGGCGCACAGCAGGACGACGGCCGCTGCCACGCCCAGCCGGTGGATCATCGCCATCCCGGGATCCTCCGACCGATGCCGGGCACCGTCAATTCGACCGGCAGCCGAGATCACTCCGGCGGGGCCAGCGCGAGCTGCAGCAGGCGCGAGGCGGTGATCACGCCGACCAGCTCGCCGCCGCGCATGACCGCGGCCAGCGGGCAGCGCAGCCGCGCCATCACGGCGGCGACCTCGACGATCGTGTCGTCGTCGTTCACCACGGCCAGCTCCGGCGCCTCGTCCGGCAGGAGCTGGCCGACCGTCTTGCCGCGCAGCTTGTCGGCGACCCGGTCGGCCATCGACTCCGACAGCACCCCGGCGAGCGACGGGTCGTCCTGCACATAGCCCGGCACGAGTATCCGCACCACCTGGGAGCCCGGCAGGATCGACACCGGCCGGCCCTTCGGGTCGGTCACCACCAGCCCGGGCAGGCGCTGCTCGGCGAGCCGGGTGACCGCCTCCCAGGCATCGGACTCGACCCCGACCACGGGGAAGTCCTCCGCCATCTCGTCCGCGTGCATCCTCGTAGCGTACGGCGGCTCGGGTGGTCGGCCGGTTTGCGACGGCGGCGTCTTTACGGCATGTTGAGACCCGGTGCGCCGGGAAGTCTGGTCGGCAGTTCGCCCCATCAGGGGCGGGCCTTACGCCGACCAGATGAGGTGCCGCGAATGAGCGCGTGGATCGCTGTCGCGGTGTTCGTCGCCGCGTACGTGCTGATCGCGACCGAGCGGGTGCACAAGACCGCCGCGGCGCTCGCCGGAGCCGCACTGGTGCTCGGGCTCGGCGTGGTCGGCTCCCAGGAGGCGTTCTACTCCCACGACACGGGGATCGACTGGGACGTCATCTTTCTGCTGCTCGGCATGATGATCATCGTCGGCGTGCTGCGCCGGACCGGGGTCTTCGAGTACATCGCGATCTGGGCGGCCAAGCGCGCCGGCGGCTCGCCGCTGCGGGTGCTGATCCTGCTGGTCCTGATGACCGCGTTCGCCTCGGCGCTGCTGGACAACGTCACCACGGTGCTGCTCGTCGCCCCGGTCACGCTGCTGGTCTGTGACCGGCTCGGGGTCGACCCGGTGCCGTACCTGATCGCCGAGGTGCTGGCGTCCAACATCGGCGGCACCTCGACGCTGATCGGCGACCCGCCGAACATCATCATCGCCAGCCGGGCCGGGTTGACCTTCAACGACTTCCTGGTCCATCTGGCACCGATCGCGCTCATCGCGCTGGTCGCGTTCACGCTCGTGCTGCCGTGGCTGTTCCGCGGCTCGTTCACCGCCGACCCGGAGCGGGCGGCCGAGGTCATGGCGCTCAACGAGCGCGAGGCCATCCAGGACACCGGCCTGCTGATCAAGTGCGGCGTGGTGCTGACCGCGGTGTTCACCGCGTTCGTGCTGCACTCGGCCCTGCACGTCGAGCCGTCGGTGGTCGCGCTGCTCGGCGCCGGGGTGCTGGTGCTCATCTCCCGCAGCAAGCCACGGCACTACCTGGCCAGCGTGGAGTGGGAGACGCTGTTGTTCTTCGCCGGCCTGTTCATCATGGTCGGCGCGTTGGTCCACACCGGAGTCATCGGCGACCTGGCCGGTGTGGTCACCGACGCCACCGGCGGCGACGCGCTCGCGGCCGTCATGCTGATCCTGTTCGTGTCCGCGCTGCTGTCCGGGTTGATCGACAACATCCCTTACGTGGCCACGATGAGCCCGCTGGTGTTCGACCTCGCCAAGACGATCTCCGACCCGGTGCAGGCCGAGGCGCTGTGGTGGTCCCTCGCGCTGGGCGCGGACTTCGGCGGCAACCTCACCGCGGTCGGCGCCAGCGCCAACGTCGTGGTGATCGGCATCGCCAAGCGGCACGGCACGCCGATCACGTTCTGGGAGTTCACCCGCAAGGGCGCGGTCGTCACGCTGATCACGATCGCGCTGTCCGCCCTCTACCTGTGGCTGCGCTACTTCGTGCTCGCCTGAGCGCGCTTCGGGCAGGATGGGCTCGTCGGCGTCGACTCAGGAGGCTCGGATGGCTCGTGTCGTGGTGACCGGTGGCAGCGGCAAGCTCGGCCGGGCCGTCGTGCGGGAGCTGCTCGAGCACGGGTGGGAGGTGCACAACCTCGACCTGGTGGCACCGGCCGAGGTGGTGTGCCCGCACACCCGGGTCGACCTGACCGACTACGGGCAGGTCGTCGAGGCGCTCACCGGCATCGACGAGCGGTACCGCGGGCTGGACGCGGTCGTGCACCTCGCCGCGATCCCCGGTCCGGGCGTCGCCGGCAACGCGGCCACGTTCACGAACAACGTCCCGTCGACCTACCACGTGTTCGCCGCCGCCCGTCTCGCCGGGATCCGCAACGTGGTGTGGGCGTCGAGCGAGACCGTGCTCGGGCTGCCGTTCGCCACGCCGCCGCCGTACGTACCGGTCGACGAGGAGTACTCGGGCCGGCCGGAGACGGCGTACTCACTCGGCAAGCTGCTCGACGAGCAGCTGGCCGCCCAGTTCTGCCGCTGGGACCCCGAGCTGAAGATCGTCGGGCTGCGGTTCTCCAACGTGATGGCGCCGGCGGACTACGCGGCGTTCCCCGGCTTCGACGCCGACGCGCGGGCGCGCAGCTGGAACCTCTGGTCCTACATCGACGCCCGCGACGGCGCGCAGGCCGTGCGCCTGGCGCTGGCGCACGACCAACCGGGCTTCGAGGTGTTCATCATCGCCAACGCGGACACGGTGATGTCCCGCTCTACGCACGAGCTGCTCGCCGAGGTCTACCCCGACGTGCCGCACAAGCGCGCGTTCGGTCCACACGAGACACTGCTGTCCATCGAGAAGGCCAAACGGGTGCTCGGCTACGCGCCGCGGCACACGTGGCGCTGAGGCGGGTCAGCGGGCACCCGAGACCGCCTCCGACTGGGCTCGGAAGGTGTTGTGCAGCACGGCGAGCAGGGCGTCGCGCACCGAGAGCTTGTTGCGGGCGTCGAAGGTGATCAGCGGCACCCTGTCACCGACCGCCAGCGCCCAGCGGATGTCCTCGAGGTGGTGGGCGAGCATCCCGTCGAAGAGGTTGACGCCGACGACGAACGGCAGGCCCGCCTTCTCGAAGTAGTCGACCGCGGGGAAGCAGTCGTCCATTCGCCGGGTGTCCACGATGACCAGCGCGCCGAGCGCGCCGTGCACGAGGTCGCGCCACATGAAGCCGAAGCGGTCCTGTCCGGGCGTGCCGAACAGGTACAGCTTGACCTCGTCGTCGATCGTGATGCAGCCGAAGTCCAGCGCGACCGTGGTGGTGGTCTTGTCCGGGGTGTGCGCCGTCGGGTCGACGTCGGCGCCGGCGGCCGTCATCGCGGCCTCCGTGCGCAGCGGTTTGATCTCCGAGATGGAGCCGACCGCGGTGGTCTTGCCGACCCCGAACCCACCGGCGATGACGATCTTTACCGGTGTCGGGGGTCGCTGCTGCGCGACCGTGTCAGCGGATTGATTCGAGTCCACGAATGACCCTTTCGATCATGCCAAGATCTTGGTCGAGCGCGGCGGCCGGCCGGCGCACCACGACGTAGCCCAGTGCGGCCAGGTCGGCCACCAACACTCGCGCCACTCCGATGTGCAGGCGCAGCAACGCGGCGACTTCCGCGACGGACATCGTCGTGCGGCACAACTCCACGATGTCCCGGTGCTCGAACGTGAGCTCGTTCGGCGAGCGCGCACACTGTGTGCTGGTCGCCACCTGCGCCTCGATCTCCAACGACTGGTCTACCGGGCGCGCCCGGCCGGACGTGAGCAGGTAGGGCCGCAGCCCGGAGACGTTGCGATCCGGCTCGCCGGACGAATCCTCGGAACGACGCACTGGTATCGCCTCCCCACATATCCGCCCGGGGCCTACGCCCCGGCCGTGTTCCTGAGCTCGTCGATCAGCTGCGGCGTGAGCACCGCGCTGGCCCGGTTGGCGAACATCGCCATCTCGTACGCGATGGAGCCCAGACCCGCGTCCTTCGCCGCCAGCACGCCCAGCGAGCAGCCGATGCTGATCGTGCAGACGAGCAGGTATCCGCGCTCCATCTCGATGATGATCTTGTCCGGCAGGCCCATCGGGTGGCTGTCGGACACGCCGTTCGCCAGGCCGAGCATCGCGGACGCGATGGCCGCCAGGCGGTCGGCGTTCTGGCGCGTGAGCTCCGAGGACTGCGCGATCAGCAGTCCGTCCGCGGACACGGTGATCGCCGCGATCGCGCCTGCGGTGTTCTGCGCGAAACGGGCGACAAGCCAGTTGAAGTTCTGCGCTTCGACGCTGACTCCGGTCACGGGCTTGGTCATCAGGTTCCCCTTCGTCGGATCTGTCCCTCTCTGTGCGGCGGTCATGCGTCGGCCTCCGGGTAGGTCGGCGCCGAACCGGCACGGGACAATCCCATAGTGAACTGGTCGAGTTTCGTACGGTCTGCATCCGGGTCGCGCTCGCGCCACTTGGTGCTGACGCGGGCGGGTGGGCGCCCAGGCTTGGCGATGCGCAGCCCAGGAGCCATGCTCTCGCCGGGAACTCGGCGGGTGAGCCCCGCCCGGGTGCCGTCATCGGAGGTCTCGCCGGTGGGCGCGATCGGCGGAAGCTGCTCGGTCGCCCGGGCCACGGCGTTCTGATAGCCGTCGAACGCCCCGCGATCGTGCGCCGCGTCGCGCTGCGCGTGCCGGCCGGTGTCCTCCGCCTGCGAGGAGGCGCCCGGCATCTGCGTGCCCGGAACCCGGCGGCGCAGGCCGGCACGCTCCTGCTGGGGCTCGGGCGCGGACATCGCCGGCAGGGCCGGCCAGGACGACGTGGTCGAAACGGCGGGCTCGGGCTCCGGGTCGGGCTCGGCCACCGGCAGGTCGCTCGGGAACCACGAGAACGCCGGCGAGTACGCCGCCGGCGGGATCTGGACCCCGCCCGGCAGCAGCTGGCCGGGCCACCCGTTCACCTGCTCCGGGACGGCGGGCTGCGGCGTGGTCGTCTCCTCGTTGCGGAGGAACTTGTCGTCGGGGATCACGACGTCGACGGTGACGCCGCCGTCGTCGGTCGCGACCAGCGCCACCGTGAGGTGGTGTCGGCGGGCGAGCCGGCCGACCACGAACAGGCCCAGCATGCTCGTCGGTGCGATGTCCAACCGCTCGCGGGCCACCAGCCGCCGGTTCTCCTCGGCCAGCCGTTCCTGCGGCATGCCGATGCCGTGGTCGACGACGTTGATCAGGCAGGAGCCGTCGACGAGCAGCCGCGTGCGCACCTCGACCTGCGTCTCCGGCGGCGAGTACGAGGTCGCGTTCTCGAGCAGCTCGGCGAACACGAGCACGAGGTCCGACCCGATCGCGGAGTCCAGCGTGATGTCGACGACGTCGTCGAGCTGCACGCGCGGGTAGTCCTCGATCTCGGCGAGGGCGGAACGTAGGGCGGTGGCGAGTTCGATCGGTCCGGTCAACTTGGTCTCGTTCCGAGTGCCCGAGATGACGAGCAGGTTGTCCGCGGAGCGGCGCAGGCGGGTGGACAGGTGGTCGAGCTTGTACAGGCTTTCCAGCAGTCTGGTGTCCTGCTCGTTGCGCTCCAGCTCGTCGACCAGCGTGAGCTGGCGGCCCACCAGGTTCTGCGTGCGCTGGGCGACGTTGGCGAACATGAGGCTGACGTTCTGCCGGGTGACCGCCTGCCGTTCCACCAGCATCGCCGCGGTCGCCTGGACCCGGTTGAACGCCTGCGCCAGCTCACCGACCTCGTCCCGTGTGGACACTTGGATCGCGGAGAGGCGGGGGACCTGGTCGCTGGCCATCTCGGTGTCGGCGACACGGACGAGCTCGGTGTCGGCGAGCGTGGCCACGTCGGTGGCCGCCTTCGTCAGCTGCTTCATCGGGTTCGCGATCGAGCGGCTGACCGCGACGGAGAGCGCGGCGACCAGGGCGATGAGCAGCAGCACGCCGCCGCCGATCAGCCACGCCAGCGCGGCCGCGTTGTCGGCGCGGGCCCCGGCGGCATCGGTGATCTGGGCGGTCACCTGGTCCTGCACGACCTCGCGGAGCTTCGACTGGGCGTTGACCGCGTTGTAGGCCGATGCCGCGAAGGCGAAGTCGCGAATGCCGCGCGGTCCGGGCGCGTCCTCGACCAGCGCCTCCACCGCGCGGGACTCGTTGCCCTGCTCGACGTCCACCACGAGGCCGGCCTGTTCGATGTCGGCCTGCTGGACGAACCGGATGGTCGAGATCTGCCCCTCGGAGCGCGCGTCGTCGAGGATCGGCAGCCCGGCCTCCCGGTCGAAGGCCGAGATGATCAGCGCCATGCCGGCCAGCGTGTTCTGCTCGTTGGCGCGCAGCAGCGCCTCGAGCGAGGTCAGCTGCCGGGTGCCCTCGGCGTCGCTACCCTGCTGGGGGACCAGCCGCAGCGCGTCGATGAGACCGTTGTTGGTGGCGAGGTAGGTGCGGGCCAGACTTTCCTGCGTCGCGGCGCGGTTGAGCACCGACTGGCGAAGGCTGTCCAGCGAGTCGAGGCCCTCGAGCGCCTGCGCGAGCTCGGCGGACGCGTCGGTACCCAGGGTCTCCCGGACGTTCTCGGTGAGGACGTCGACCGCCTCGTACTGGCGGGTGACGGACTCGCGCCCGGTGACGCCGGCGAGGAAGGCCGACATCACGAGCCGCTCGCGCTGCAGCGCGGAGACCAGGGCGCCGACCTGACGCGTCTGCCCGGACAGGTTCGCCGTGCGGGCCGCGGATCCGGCGTCGCTGACCTGCGCCGTGACGTAAGGGACCGCCACCAGGAGGATGGCGGCCAGGGGGAGTGCCAGCAGCAGATTCAGCTTTCCGCGGATGCGTAACTTGTTGAGGACCCCCCGCGCGGCACCGGTGTACCGGGCCAGTGTTGCTCGTCCACTCATGTCGTACTTCCCTTGGTCGCGGTGCCGTGGTGCTGGGCCCGGACGAGGTCCTCGAGGGAGGCACGCAGCTCGAGGAACTCCTTGTCACGCTTGATGGAGAGGTCCCGCCGGTCAGACAACGGCACCTCGATCTGTGCGGCGATCCGGCCGGGGTTGGAGGCGAGGACCACGACCTGCTGGCCGAGGAACACCGCCTCCTCCACGTCGTGGGTCACCAGGAGCACAGTGATGCCGGTGTCGAGCCAGATCTGCCTGATCAGGACCTGCATGTCCTCCTTGGTCTGCACGTCCAGCGCGCCGAAGGGCTCGTCGAGCAGGAGCACCTCGGGCTCGCAGGCCAACGCCCGGGCGATTGCCACCCGCTGTTGCTGGCCGCCGGAGAGCTGGCCGGGCAGCGAGCGCGCGTACTCGGTGAGGCCGGTCTCGGCCAGGTACCACCGCACCCGGCGCCGGCGCTCCGCCTTGCGCAACGACAGAAGTTCGAGGCCGAACGCGACGTTGCGCTCGACGGTGCGCCACGGGTAGAGCGAGCTGGACTGGAACACCAGACCGCGATCGGGGCCCGGTCCGGTGACCGGTGCCCCGTCCAGCACGATCTCGCCCTCGGTGGGCATCGCCAGTCCGGCGACGAGCGATAACAGCGTCGACTTGCCGGACCCGCTGGCGCCGAGCACGCTGATGAACTCGCCGCGGCGCACCCGCAGGTCCACGTCGTCCAGCGCTCGGCGCGGGCCGCCGCGGGCGGGGAAGTCCTTGGTCACGCCGCGCAGCTCGAGCACGCGCGACGACGGGTCCACCTCGCGGCCGTTGCCGGCGGCGGTCATCGTGGGATCGGTGCGGGGCCTCATGACGCCCACCGCCCGACCGAGGAGCGCAGCAGGCGCAACGCGACGTCGGTGGTCACGCCGATGAGCCCGAACACCGCGAAGACCACGAACATCTCGTCGACGCGGGAGAACCGCTGGGACTGCATGATGCTGCGGCCCAGCCCGTCGGTGGAGTTGACCACCTCGGCGATCACCAGCAGCATCCACGCCCCGGCGATGTTGACCCGGATCGCGTCGATCATGCCGGGCAGCGAGTGCGGGACGATGACCTTGCGCAGTACCTCGCCCTGGCGCGCGCCGAGGGTGTAGGAGACGTCGACGAGCTTGCGCGGCACGTTGCGCACGACGTCGGCCGTCATCAGCGTGCTGAAGAAGAACGTGCCGATGAAGATCAGTGCGATCTTGGGAGTCTCGTCGAGCCCGAGCCAGATCACGAACAGCGGGATGAACGCGGGCGCCGGCAGGTAGCGGAGCATCGCCATCAGCGGCTCGAAGAGCGCCTCGCCGGCCCGGTAGGTGCCGATCAGGATGCCGAGCGGCACCGAGACCAGCACGGTGATGCCGAACCCGATCAGCACCCGCTGGGTGGAGGCCCAGAGGTCGGCGACCAGCTCGCCGGACTCGATCATCTCCTTGCCGGCCAGGTAGACCGCTTCCGGCGAGGGCAGGTACCGGTCCGAGGTCAGCTGGAACTCGGTGAGCAGCCACCAGGTCACCAGCGGGACCACGATCGACAGCGCCATCAGGGTGTAGCGCGCCAGCCGGGGGATCGGCGTGCGGATGGTGACAAGGGCCCACGGCCGGCGCCGGACCGGGCGCCGCGGCAGCGGCGCCCAGTCCTGGCGTACCGACGGTGGGCCGGCACCGCCGACCGTGTGGTCGGCGGTGTGGCCTACGTCGTGCTCCTCGACGACAGGCTTCACTGTCCGGCCGCCTTGACGAACCTGTCGTCCAGCAGCCCGTCGGTCTTCGGCCGGTCGTCGGCGAGGCCTGCCTCGACGAGGAAGTCGGCGATGTCCTCGGCCTGGAAGTTGAGGTTCTTGGCCGTGGTGCCCGGCGTGAACGCGTCGACGTTCTGCTGGAGCGTGTAGAGGCTCACGCCGGCCGCGTAGCCGTCGTAGTCCTTGGGCTCCACACCGACCTGCTCGGCGAGGATCTCCGAGGCGGCCTGCTTGTTGTCGTTCATCCACGCGAGGGTGTCGAACCAGGTGTCCACGAGGGCCTGCACGTCGTCGGGCCGGTTCTTCGTCATGTCCTCGGAGACCACGAGGTGGTCCGAGCACGCGTTCGGGTACTCGGCGGTCGTGGCGATCGCCTTGCTGCCCTTCTTCTCCAGCGCCGTGGTGGTGAACGGCGGGTAGACGACGACGGCGTCGACCTGGCCGGCGACGAAGGCGGCGGCCCCCGCGTCGGTGGTCATCAGCTCGAGCTCGACCTCTTCGGGGTCGATGCCGGCGTCCTCCAGGACGAGCAGCAGCCAGTAGTGGTCGACGATGCCTTCCTCGACGGCGATCTTCTTGCCCTTGAGGTCGGTCACGCTCGTGATGCCGTCGCGGACGATGATCTGG
Organism: Actinophytocola sp.; assembly: GCF_050699915.1. Lineage (GTDB taxonomy): Bacteria > Actinomycetota > Actinomycetes > Mycobacteriales > Pseudonocardiaceae > Actinophytocola. Next base: position 17,312 of record NZ_JBOHGA010000040.1, on the reverse strand, counting down.
TCGGCACCGGTCGACGTGTTGTTGATGTCGACGATCTTCTGCGGCTTCGCGCCGCCGCTCAGCATCGCCAGCGTGTCGTTGAGGGTCTGGTTGTTGGCGTCGAGGGCGCCGCTGGCCATGGCGTTGTTGCCGTCGGTGATGCTCTCGAAGTACTTCAGCTCGACGTCGATGCCGTTCTCCTCGAACAGGCCCTGCGCCTCGGAGACTCTCCAGGGCAGCCAGCCGGGGAACGGGCCGTAGCCGAGGGTGATCTTGCCTGAGCCGCCGGATTCTTCGGTGCATCCGGCGGTCGCTGCTACGCCAACTATCGCAAGGACGCAGAGCAGGCCGGTCAGGAGGCGACTGGTACGGCGACTTGTCACGATAACTCCAAGTTTGGGACGGTGGGGAATGTCAGCGATCGAGGTTTCTCGCGGAGCGACCGGCTCTCGGATTGGCCGGCCGATGAGCGTTCGTTAGTCCTTGAAACCCGCCTCGCATCCTGACTCTGGATTCCCTAGCACCGCAGACGTCCTACCCGCTGGCCAGATTGCACGGATCAGGTGCCGTGCCGGACGAAGATCTCTGTCTCTGGCGGTCCAAATGGACCAGTCCGATCTCGTACGCGTAAATGGCCGCGCTCACCCTGTTGCGAGCGCCGAGCTTGTTGAGCAGGTTCTGCACGTGCGACTTGACCGTGCTCTCACCGAGTTGCAGCCGCACGGAGATCTCGGCGTTCGTGCAGCCTTCGGCGAGCAGCCGCAGAACGTCGAGCTCTCGAGCGGTGAGCGCCCCGATGACGGCCGCGAAACGGCCGTTCAAAGCGTTGGACGGCCCCGGCGCGATGCAATGTCCCGCCGCGATGAGCCGTGCCGCCGCGATGAAATGCTTCTCCGCGGCCGATTGGGGGAGCCAGCCCCAGCCGGCCGCGGCGTACCGGCGGCCCAGCGAGTCCGGGAACCCGTCCCCGCCGATCATCAGCAGCCGAACGGGCCAGTGGGGCAGCTCGTCGGCCAGCCGGCTGCACAGCATCGCCGGATCCGTCGCGCCGGTGAAGACGAGGACATCGGCGGTGATGTCCGCGTTGCACAGCAAGGAAATCGCTTCGTCGCAATCCGTCGCCTCGGCGGTGATCTCGAGATCCACCGCCTTGGCCAAGGCCCCGCGGAGCGCCGCGCGAGTGATCCAGTGCTCATCCAGCAGGAGCACTCGCGCCGGCTGCTCGTCCTCGGTACCCATCTCACGGTCCACTGCGTCGAGTCACCTCGGTATGGCTCTGTGTGCACAAGTAGTTGCAGAGTGCACCAGAACGACACCCCGCACAACCTTCTTTAGGCTTGGCAGAACGACGGGTTTGCCTCATTCGAAGGCTGGATGACTCCTCCGTATTGAGGAGGAGATCTCATCATTTCGGGGGAGGTGACGGCGCCGATCAGCGCGTTCCCGGGCTTGGTCAACCATCCGGTCGGCGGTAATGATCAAGTTCGCCGTGGACCAAGGTACAGCACGGCGCAAATGCTCATTCCAAATATTGGTTTTGTTCATGTTTTCGTCGACTTGGACATCTCGGGCACGTCAAATGACCATTTCGCGCCCTCAGTTGCGACGTTTGGTCCAGTTCGGCATCCACGGAATGGGTCACCGTGCTCGGCGAAGCGGTCGAGTCGTCCGCCGGGCCGGGTCTACCGTCCTGCCGAGTCACCCTGCTGGTGGGACCCGCTGCGGGCGCCGGCTCGTAACCGGTACTCCGCGACGGCTTTGCTGAACCGGCCGCGTGCCGAACGGCGTCGGCCGAAGTGACGAACGAAAATCGTCACAACGGTGGGTGGACTGTTCTTCGACTCCCTCCATATGCTTGCTCACCGTATGCAGCAATGTGAGTAGCGTGATCGGGGAATTATGGGGCGTTGAGCCGAAACGGGCTCACCAAAGACAGCTCAGTCGCAACAAGGCATATCTTCGAGCCGGGTCAGTGGCCTTCCGGGCCGGCTGTCCCGGCTGAGTTTTGCCTATTCCTGGGTGTATCGCCCTGCCTTCCGTCCAACTGCTCACATGCACGTTGACTCGAATGGAGAAGCCAGCCTGATGATCAGCGACGACAATCTCGCCGCCATCGTGGACGATGTCTTCACCGAGGACCCGTTCTTACCGGACGTGAGTCAGTTCGTCGATCTCACACAGCACGAGATCCAGGCCCTGAAGACGACCTTCAACCTGGCGGACGCGCACACGCATCAACGCCAGTCGCGAGCTCAGCGAGAAATCGTCGCCAGCCTCCCGCAGGTCTGGTACGAGTCGGAGAACGGCCTGCAGTCCGAGGCGGAGGAGCGCTTCCTGGAAGCCTTCTTCCGGTTGCACAAGCAGCCCACCGCGGCCGCCATGTCCAAGACGATGCTGTCCTACTCGGCCAGCGTCGCGACGATGGTCGCCGCGATGTACCTCAAGCAGCGGAACATGTCGGTCTCGCTGGTGACGCCGTGCTTCGACAACCTGGTCGACCTGCTCAAGCACATGGAGGTGCAGCTCGACTCGTTCCCCGAGGAGTCGCTGCACGAGGTGGACACGCTCTATCAGAAGTTGTCCGAGACGGTGGGCACCGACGCGATCTACGTAGTCGACCCGAACAACCCGACCGGCTTCACGCTGCTCAAGGACGGCAAGGACGGCTTCGCCGAGCTGATCCGGTTCTGCAAGGACACCGGCAAGCTGCTGATCATGGACTTCTGCTTCGCGTCCTTCGTGCTGTGCTCCGACGGTCTCGACCGCATCGACATCTACCGGATGCTCGAGGACTCCGGGGTCTCCTACCTCGCGCTCGAGGACACCGGCAAGACCTGGCCCGTCCAGGACGCGAAGGCCGCGATGCTCACCGCCAGCGAGGACATCCGCGAGCAGGTCTACAACATCCACACCGCGGTGCTGCTGAACGTCTCCCCCTTCGTGCTGAACATGCTCACCAAGTACGTCGAGGACTCCATCGAGGACGGCTTCGCCTCGGTGCGCGACGTGATCAGCGAGAACCGGCGCACCGCGCGCGAGGCGCTGACCGGCACGATGCTGGAGTACCTGGAGCCGGTCGTGGAGACCAGCGTCGCCTGGTTCCACATCGCCAACCCGAACATCACCGCGACGGACCTGCAGGCATACCTGTTCGCGCACGAGGTCTACGTCCTCCCGGGCACCTTCTTCCACTGGGACGAGCCGGAACGCGGCGAGCGGTACGTCCGGGTCGCGTTGGCCCGTCGGCCCGAGGAGTTCGCCGACGCGATGGCGGCGATGCGCGAGGTGCTGGTCAGCCATGGCGACTGACGTCGCGACGGGCCTGGCCACCGAGGTCGCGACGGGCACGTTCATCGACGCCTCGCTGTTCATGGGGATGCACGCCGAGGACGAGGCCGTTCGGCGGGCGTGCAAGAACTTCTTCGTGGAGCGGCTGTCCGCCCCGGTCGTCATGAGCCTCGAGCAGGTGGGCCGGTGCGACGCGCTGGTGTGGCGCTACTCCCGGGCCGAGCAGGACGACTACTACCCGTTCATGGACGCCCTGCACACCGAGATGGCGATCCACCGGGTCGGGTACGGCCAGGAGGATCTCGACGTCGCCCTGAGCGCGCCGGAGCTGGCCGAGCTGGACTTCGGCGACCGGCTCACCGTCGGCATGGTGCTCTCCCGCGAAGGAGAGCTGGTCACCGTCAACTCGCGCCTGCTCGACCGGACGGACCTGCCGGTGCGCGCCCCGCGCGCGGCCGGCGAGGCCCGGTTCCCGGCGCACCTGGAACGCCTGTACGCGCGGTCGCTCGCGCTGCGGGTGGTGGGGAAGGACCTCTGATGTACTCGGGGACCATCGTCCCGCTCGTCACGCCGCTCGACTCGAGCGGCGTGGTGAGCCGGTCCGATGTGGACAGTCTGGTCGACTACGTACGGGACGGCGTGACGGGGCTGATGCCCACGCTGAGCACGGGGGAGGGCGAGAAGCTCTCCGAGCGCCAGTGGCGCGACATGGTCGAGGCGACCGTCGCGCACGCGCGCGGACTGCCCGTGCTGGCTGGGATCCTGCTGCCGGAGACCGGTCGGGTCGTGGCGCGGGCGCGGCTCGCCGGCGAGCTCGGCGTGGACGCCATGGTGGTCAGCACGCCGTTCGACCCGGACCTGAGCCAGGACGAGATCTACCGGCACTACGAGATCCTGCGCGAGGCCGTGGACGTGCCGTTGTTCGTCTACAACGAGGCCGAGAAGTCCGGCAACGACATCGAGCTCGAGACGTTGCTGCGGATCTTCCGGCTGCCGAACGTGGTCGGCATCAAGGAGTCGAGCGGCTCGGCGGAGGTGACCCGCCGGTTGGTCGAGGCCGACCATCAGGTGCCGGTGTTCGAAGGCTGGGAGAATCTCATCCTGGAGGCTCGCGGCATCACGGGCTTCATCGGCCCGCTGGCCAACCTGGAGCCCGGGGTCTGCACCAGGATGCTCGCCGACCCGAGCCCGGAGCGCCAGCACGAGATCGACGAGCTGTGCAAACGGTTCGGACTGTTCGACGACGACTGGTATCGCTCCGTCAAGGTGGAGCTGTCGTCCCGCGGCGTCATCCGCGGCGCGTACACGGTCGACGAGATCGGGGAGCGGTGATCACGATGTTGACGACGACGCCCGGCGATCCTCCACAGCGACGGTTATACGTCCACAACCGCACGGCGCCCGACGTGGCCGGCTACGCCGACCTGCTCGACATCGAGGAGCAGTGGGTGGTGCCGCTCGCGCGGCGGGCGGAGGCGGCGGCGCCGGACTTCGGCTCCCGCGAGAAGCTGATGGCGGCGCTGAAGGACCGGCTCGCCACGGAGGAGCGCGAGGGCCCGAGCGAGGACGAGCGGTTCATCGCGGAGGACACCAACCTGGCCCAGTTCCGGTCCATCGTCACGGACTTCGCGGTCGACGGGCTGGTCGAGTCGCAGTCGCACCTCGGGATCATCAAGCGGCTGCCGGCCAAGGCGCGGACCGCGGTGCTGCGGGTGCTGATCGACGAGTTCGGCTGCGGCAACGACGACCAGGAGCACGCCCAGTTGTACACCCGGCTGGTGACCGAGCTGGGGCTGCCCACCGAGCTCGAGTACTACGTGGGCGTCGCGCCCGAGGAGTGCCTCGCCTACGTCAACCTGTTCCACTGGTTCGCCGACCGCGCGCCCGCGCCGGAGTACTTCCTCGGCGGCTACGCCTACTTCGAGTCGGCCGTGCTGTACGGCTTCAGGTGCTACGAGGCCGCGGCCAAGCGGCTGGGCATCGAGAACGGCATGTACTACGCCGAGCACCTCTACATCGACACCTTCCACAGCAAGCAGATGCAGGCCTCGATCCGCGCGCTGGAGCAGGCGCGGCCGCTGGACCTCGCCAAGGTGTGGGCCGGCATCACGATGACCAGCGAGGTCGTCGCCGGCGCTACCGTGGCCGCGGCGGCGCGGGCACGCAAGGTCGTCGACCCGGTCGGTGCCCGGTGATCAGGCAGGTCGCCGAGGGCGAGATCGAGATCGACACGGGCACGCTCCGGGTCCGCGCGCAGAGCGAGTGTCCACATCGGAAGGGTCGGCTGCGGTTCGGCTTCGTGAACACCCGGCGGATGTCGATCACCTGTCCGCTGCACCACTCCACGTTCGACCTGCGCACCGGCACGCAGCTGTCCGGGCCGCCCTGCGGTCCGCTGCGCGTGTCGGTGCTCGAGGACACGGAGGCGGCTACAGAGCCGGCCGAGGTGGTCGAGTCTGGTTAGGTCAGCAACCCAGCAGGCGCTCGGCCAGCTCCGCGAGCGCGCCGGCGATCTGCCGCTTTGTCAGGCCGGCGTCGTCGCGCTGGGAGCGGTAGACCTCCGGCGCCAGCGGCGACAGCAGGATGTCGGCGAGCGCCTCCGGGTCGCCGACGTTCGCCCCGCGGACCAGCTCCCGCACGTGCGTGCGCCAGAACCGGTAGGCGCCGGTCTCGAGCCGGGACTGTCCGGTCTCGGCGCCGAGCGCGAGGTGCAGGTGCCGGTCCAGCAGGTCGATCATCGCCCGGTAGAACGCGGCGAGCCGGATGCCGGGCGGCGCCCCCGGGCCGAGCGGCGGCGGCCCGAACATCAGCTTCTCCTGCAGCAGCCGCTCGTGCTCGTCGAGCAGCGCGACCGCGACCGAGCCGGGGTCGGGGTAGCGCCGGTAGAGCGTCGCCCGGCCGACGCCGGCGGCCCTGGCGATGTCGACCATGGTGACCGAACGCGGGTCACGCTCGGCGAACACGCGCTCGGCGGCCTTGAGCACCTTGGCCCGGTTACGCGCGGCATCGGCCCGCTCGGCCCGGCCTCCTGCCTGGTCCTCGAGCAGGTTCATGACGTCCCCGCGCCACGCCTGTACTGCGGAAACGGGAACAGCCGACCCGCGGCTCAGACTCTCGCCGGAGGTCTGTGGTCGGCCGTTATTGACCATGTCGCCACCCTACGCGCCGATTAAGTGGACGTCATGTCCGCTTTTTGGTTAGTATGTCACGAGACATAAGTGATCTTGGTGTCCGTTTCGCATATCAGCAGGGTGGATCATGTACGTCGCACTTCTGGCGCTGTCGTTGTTCGTCGGCTGCCTCCTCGCGGTGCAGAGCTCGGTCAACCTCCAACTCAGCGGCGCGGTCAAAACGCCGTACGGCGCGTCGACGTTGCAGCTGTCGGTCGCGGCCGCCGCCCTGGCGGTCGTCGCGCTCGCGGCCGGCACGATCGGCGCCGTCTCGCTGGTGCCGGACGTGACCTGGTGGCACCTGATCGGCGGCATCGCCAGCCCGATCTACATCACCAGTGGCATCCTGCTGTTCCCGCGCATCGGCGCCTTGGCGGCAGTCGGCCTGTTCGTCACCGGGCAGGTGTTCGCCTCGCTGGCGCTCGACCTCTTCGGCCTGCTCGGCGTGCCGCAGCAGTCGCTGACGGTGGGGATCGTGGTCGGCGGCCTCGCGGTGCTGGTCGGCATCACACTGATCATCCGGCAGCCCAAGCCGGCGGCACCGAAGGACGCCCCGAAGGACGCCGAGGCGGCGAAGGGGCCGGAGTCGAAGTCGAGCGCCGGCAAGTCGCTCGGCGCGATGGCCAAGACCACCTCGCCCAGCGGCGTCGGCGCCGCGGGGTGGATCGCGCTCGGCGTGGTCGCCGGTGCCGTGCTGCCCATCCAGGGCGCGATCAACGGCAAGCTGCGCACCGACCTCGACGCGCCGCTCACCGTCGGCATGATCAGCTTCATCGTCGCCACGCTGTCCATCGCGATCGCCACGGTCATCCTGGTCGCGACGAAGCGCACCCCGACCCCGCAGGTCAAGCCGCTGGCGAAGATGCCGTGGTGGGGCTGGCTCGGCGGTTTCTGCGCGGCCACCTACGTCGTGGTCACGTTCCTGGCGATCCCCGAGATCGGCGCGGCCACCACGGTGGCGCTGACCGTGACCGGCCAGCAGCTGTTCTCCGCCGTGATCGACAACTACGGACTCTTCCGCATGCCCAAGCGCGCCCTGACCTCACGACGCATCGCCGGGCTGGCCCTGCTCGTGCTGGGGTCCGTCCTCGTCCAGTTCGCCTGACCGCCCGAAACACCGGGAGCGCCAGATGCCTTCGAACTTACGAAAGTCCTACCTCGCGACGTCCGACATCCACACCCTGCCCTCGCACCTGCCGCTCGGTGCGCTCGGGCTGCTGCCGGTCAACGCCTACCTGATCTCCGCCCGCCAGCCGATCCTCGTCGACACCGGCCTCGCCATCGACCGCGGAAACTTCGAGAACGCGCTGTGGTCGCTCGTCGACCCGCGGGACCTGCGCTGGATCGTGATCACCCACGACGATCGCGACCACTGCGGCAACCTCAAGGAGGTGCTGATGGCGGCGCCCAACGCCACCATCATCACCAACGGCCTGACCGTGGCGCGGCTCGGCGAGGAGTGGGACGTGCCGGCCCACCGGGTCCGCACGGTCAACCCCGGCCGGACGGTGGAGCTCGGCGGCCGCACGGTCAGCTTCATGCGCCCGCCCTCCTACGACTCGCCGGCGACGCTGGCCATGTACGACCACACCGGCGACGCGCTGTTCGCCGCCGACAGTTTCGGCACGGTCCTGCCCGAGATGGTCGAGAACGCCGGCGACGCGGACCGGTCCGACTACCTCGAGGGCATGTCGACCTTCACCCGCGCCAACGCACCGTGGACCGCGCTCGCCGACCAGGTGAAGTGGGACAGCACGCTCGCCGAGTTCAGCAAGCTCAACCCGGGCAGCGTGCTCAGCTCGCACGCGCCCACCGCGACCTCGCGCGCCGGCGAGCTCGTCGAGACCGTGCGCGCGGTGCCCGCCATGGACCCGTGGCTGCCCGATGAGGACCTCGAGGTCGAGGCGGTGCTCGACCGGTACGAGGCATCCCATTCCGACACCGAACCGCAGGGAGCGAAGTGACCTTGGCCGCCGTCGACCTCACCCCGAAGCAGGGTGTGGTCACCGTGTTCTCCGACATCTGGTGCTCGTTCGCGCACATCGCGATCCACCGCCTGCACGCCACCCGCAAGCGCCTCGGGCTGACCGACCAGGTCCGCTTCGACCTGCGCGCGTTCCCGCTCGAGCTGCTCAACGACGCCCCGAGCCCGCGCTCGGGTACCGACAGCGAGGTCGGGCGGATGGGCCAGCAGGAGCCCGAGGCCGGTTGGCAGCTCTGGCAGGAGAAGGAGTACCTGTACCCGTCGACGACGCTGCCCGCGTTGGAGGCGGTGATCGCCGCGAAGTCGCAGAGCCTGGAGGCGTCCGAGCAGCTCGACCTGGGGCTGCGGAAGGCGTTCTGGGCCGAGTCGCGCTGCGTCAGCAACCGCAAGGTCATCATGGACGTCGCGGCCGCGACCGACGTGGTCGACACGGCGGCGCTCGCCGAGGCACTCGACGACGGTCGCGCGCGCTCGGCGCTGTCCACCGACGCCGAGATCTCCGCGACCGACCGCATCAACTGCAGCCCGCACCTGTTCCTCCCGGACGGCACGGACCACGCCAACCCGGGGATCGACGTGCGCTGGGAGGGCGACTACGGCGTCGGGTGGCCGGTGGTCACCCGCGACGACCCGACGGTTTTCGAGGATCTGCTCAAACGCGCAGCTAACTGACCGCGGGAGGCCGCGACCGCGCGGCGGGTGGGAGAGGGCGATGGACGAGACGGGCAACCGGCTTCCGGCAGGGATCCTGTTACTGGACAACCACTGGATCACCAAGTCGGCACTGCGCAACGCGCTGATGGCCGCCGACGGGCTGGAGATCGTCGGCGAGGTCGCCGATCCCGACGAGGCGGCCGCCGTGCTGGCGTCCGGCCTGGCGCCCGACATCGTCGTGTTCACCGAGGCCAACGACCCCACCATCGTGCTCAACCGGATCGCCGAAGGGTCGCCGGCCTGGCCGGTCCGGGCGGTCATGATCGGCGGCACCGGCATCCCCGCCGCGCTCGCCCTGCGGTGCGCGTCGGCCGGTTCGCTGCCGTGGACCACCAGTGAGCAGGAGTTCGTCTCCGCCGTCCGCCTGGTCGCCGCGGGCCACAGCATCAGCTCCCGCCCACGCGACGACGACGGCCCGCAGGTGGGCCGCCCCGAGGCGGTGCACAACGGTTTCGCGCTGACCACCCGCGAGTGCGACGTGCTCCTGCTCCTCGCGAAGGGCTACACCAACGCTGAGATCTCCGCGGGCCTCGGCCTGGGCGAGAGCACGGTGAAGTCGCACGTGCAGAACCTGCTGAACAAGCTCGGCGCGCGAAACCGCGTCAGCGCGGCGATCTACGCCTACGAGACCGGCCTGATGCGCCCCGACGGCGCGGTGCGCTTCTCCGCCTGACCTACTTCTACGGTGTCGAGGTGAGCTTCTCGGTACCGCTCGGGTCGGGTCGGGACGCGGACGTGTTCGCGATCGACGCCGAACGCGTGCTGCGCCGCTACCGAGGCGACATGGATGTCGCGGCCGAGGCCGCGGTCATGGCCTACCTCGCCGAGCACGGCTTCCCCGTGCCCGCGGTGTATCACGCCGCGGGCACCGACCTGGTCATGCGGCGAGTGCCCGGGCCCACCCTGTTGACCGCGCTGCTCACCACCGAGGTCGACGTCTCCTCGGCCGCCGGCGTGCTGGCGGACCTGCACCATCGGCTGCGTCGCGTTCCCGCGCGGACGTCCCGAGATCCGGCGCTGCGGGTGCTGCACATGGATCTGCATCCCGGCAACGTGCTCCTCGGCCCCGATGGGCCGGTACTGATCGACTGGCGAAACAGCGCCGATGGCGCACCGGACCTGGACGCCGCGATGACCGCCCTGATCCTGGCCCAGGCAGCGGTCGGCGACGAGCACGACCTGCTGGTGACCGCGCGGGCTCTCCTGCCCGCGTTCCTGGACGCCGTCGGCGGTGAGCCGCAGCGGGAGCTGGCCCGCGCGGTGGCCCTGCGCGGCGCCGACGCCAACCTCACGCATCGCGAGGTCATCGCTCTCCCGCGAGCCGAGGAACTGGTGCGCGGACACCGGTGACCGGCCGCCGCTCATCCGGAGAGGTCGACGACCTCCACGGTGCGGGACTGTCGGTTCGAGATGTAGGCCCGCTTGCCGTCCGGGGTGAGGGCCAGTGCGTTGGCCGTGCCGTCGATGGTGACAGGAAAGGGCGTGGCCAGGTTCGTGGCCGTGTCGACCACGCTCAGGCGGCTGCGGGTCCGCTGCGTCACGTAGGCTCGCTGCCCGTCCGGCGCGATCGCGATGTCCGTTGCCAGGCCGTCGACCTCGACGAGGCCGGTGACCCGGTGGGTCGAGGTGTCCAGGACGGACAGGAGCGTGTCGGCGTCGCGCACCACGTAGGCGTGCTGGCCGAGGAACGCCATCCGGTTGCCGACGACCGAGACGAAGGGCGAGGTCGCCGTGCCGGACGCGGTGTCGACGACCGTGAGGATGCCGTCGGTGTCGATCACGTAGACGCGGCTCCCGTCCGGGGTGATCCGCACGGCCGTGGGGAACGCGCTCACGTCGACCGTGGCGGTGATCGAGTTCGTCTCGGTGTCGATCACGCTGAGGCGGCCGGCTTCGTGGCCCACCTCGTGGTCGTTGCACACGTAGACATGTCGCCCGTCCGGCGTGACCGCCACGCCGGCGGTCCCGCCGCCCTGCCCGCTCACGGTGACCTCGGCGGTGACCGTGTCGGTCGTCGCGTCGATCACGCTCAGCCGGCCCGCGAGCCGGGTCCGGTCGAAGTTGGACACGTAGACCCGCTTCCCGTCCGGCGCGACGACGACGTCGCCGGGCTGGATGCCGATGGGGATCGTGGCGGTGACGGTGTTGGTCACCGTGTCGATCACCGCCACGGCACCGGCCGACTCGCCGTCCATCGTCACGTAGGCCCGGCGCCCGTCCGGGGCGATCGCGACCCACCGGGGTTCCCTGTCCAAGCCGATCGTGGCCAGCGGCGCGTCGGTCATGACTCGGTCCTCTCGTCCGGGGCTTCATGCATCACATCGCTTGGCACGGCCGCGCGGTGACAGCGACGTGCCGATGCCCGGAAAAGAGCGTCAGGTCGTGGTCTCGCGGCTCAGCTCCTCGACCGCGTAGCCGGCGAGCCGTTCGCGCAGGCGCTCGTCGTCGAGGCGGGCCAGCAGCGAAAGGCCGGCCGCGCGCAGGTCGGGCGGGCCGTTCAGCGCGGTGTGCGCGATGGCGCGCAAGCGCTCGGCCGGCAGCGCGGCGACCGCGCGGGTCAGCCGGGCGTCGGACTCGGCGTAGCAGCCGATCCGCAGCAGGGCGTCGTCGCTGATCGTGGTGGCGAGGTCGGCCAGCATCCGGTCGGTGGCCGCGTCCATCATCCGGCCGAGGGTGACGAAGTCGCCGCGGTCGATCAGCTCGGTCACCACGGCCAGCACGCGGTCGGGATCGATGGCGCGGACCAGCGGCCCGGCCCGGCGCGGGTCCAGGTGCACGCACGCCTCCGCGAGGTACTCGACCGGCATCCGGTTGGCCAGCTCGGCCGCGCGGTCCGGCGACATCTCGCCGGCGACCCGCGCGGCCAGCAGCGGCGAGAACGCGCGCAGGGCGATCCGGACGTTCAGCGCGACCGGCAGCGTCCTCGTGATCGCGGCGACCCGGCGGAACGCGGCGCGGTGCTCGTCGTAGAGCGCGCCGACGACCCGCTGGCGGAGGCGGCGAAGATCGCGGGACGTGAGCGACGCCGCGAAGGTGACGTCGTCCGTCGTGGTCCCCAGTGCACGCGCCAGCTTGACGAGCTCGGCCCGCGAGGCGAGTTCCGGTGCCACGTCAGAACCCGAGGATCTTGCCGACGCCGACCCGCACCGGCGCCGGCATCTGCCGCAACGCCTCCTCCGACGCCGTCGCGAGCGCCGCGGCCTGCCGGTGCCGGGCGGCCGTCAACGCCTCGTACAGGTCCGCGAGCTCCCGTTCGGACAAACCGTCCACGACCCCCAGGTCGTCTCCCAGCCACGACCGCAGCCGATCACGTACGTCGCTACGCATGAACCGACTTTGTCACGTTCGGTGCACAATGCAAGACGTGGATCGCCGCGGCAGCGACGACCGTAAGTGTGACGGCGTGGCTAGGAGTGCTCGGCGAGCTTGGTCGTCACGAGTCGGTACAGCTGGCGGGGTCGGCCGGCACCCGCGGGACGTGCCGGCGGCACGGGCCAGGCCAGCCCCTCGTCGACCAGAATGTGCAGCGTGCGGCGGGCGGTGCGGGCGGTGACGTCGAGCAGTTCGGCCACCCGCTCCGCGTCGACGACCAGCGCCTCGCCGGAGCCGCCGTCCAGCGAGCGGACCAGGCGGCCGAGCAGGTCGACGCCCCGGCTCGGCTCGCCGCCGGCCGTCCCGGCGCTCGACTCGGCCGAGGTCCCGGTGTCCATGCGCTGATGCAGCCGGCTGGGCAGGGACAGCACGCTGCCGTCCGCGTCGACCATCGCGGCCGCGGCGGTGTGCTCGGTGCGCGCACGCTCGACCGCGGTCCGCGCGTTGGCCTCCGCGTCCCGCGCGGTGCGGCCGACCCCCAGGCCGACGTTGACCGGCACGCCGAGCTCGCGGCCCACGTGGTCGAGGAACGGGGCCACCCGGAAGCCCGCGGTAACCTGCGCCACCGCGCCGACGGTGGCGATGATCAGGTAGCTGTCGTCGCCCCGCGGCAGCACCGTCGCGCCCATCGTGCGGGCCACCTGCAGCAGCTCGCGGTGCAGGGCGAGATTGAGCTCCTGCTGCCCGTAGTTGCTCGGGTCGGAGTGGCCCGACCTGGCCGCCGGCGCGAGCTCGACGACGCCGATCGCGATCTGCGACTCCTCCAGCCGGCTGCCGGTGCCGAGCAGCGTGGCGGTGCTCAGCGCGATCCGCAGGGTGGCGGCGGTCGGCACCATCCGCAGCGCCGGCACTCCCTCGGCGAGCAGCCGCCGTTCCACCGTCGGCATCGTGGTCAGCGCCGCGGACGTCGCCCCGTCCCGGTAGAGCCGCTCGTGGAAGGCGTAGAACTCGCGGGCCGACCTGGGGTGGCGGTACTCGTGGACGTGCACGTCGTCGAGGCCGACCCCGATCTCCGCGTAGGCCTCCTCGAGGTCGGTAGCGGTGATCGAGTCGACGCTGACCCGGGCCGGATCGCAGCGCTGCTCGAGAGTGCCGCGCAGCAGCGTCGAGTACAGCGCGGCCCCGCTGACCGGCACGTACGTCGCCGGCACCGGCAGCTCGCCGCGCTGGCGCGCGAGGTCGTAGGCCAGTGGGCCGGCGAACAGCGCGACGTCGATCTTGCTCTCGATGTCGGCGAGCCGGTCGTAGCCCTCGTGCTCGGCGGTGTACGCCGCGCCGACGAGGCGCAGCGGCTCGTCGAGCTGCCCGGCCACGGCGATGATCCGGTCCACCAGCTCGCGAGCCCCGATGACGCCGATCGCGATCTCCGACCGGCGGCCCGCCATCGGCCCGCGTGCCATGCCACTCCTGCCTGCTGTCTCACCGACCTCACCGCGCATGCGATCGTTCCTCGCCGGGACAGACCCCGAACAGCGTCGCCGCCGTGCCGCCGAGGATCGCCGCGCGCTCCGGCTCGCCGATCCGGGCGAAGACCGTCCGGCCGAGCGAGTGGCGCAGGTCGATGAAGGGGAAGTCGGAGCCGAAGACCACCTTGCCCGGCGCCAGCACGTCGACCATGCGCTCGATGTGGTGGCCGGTGACGAAGCTGCCGCAGGTCTCCAGGATCAGGTTCGGGTACCGCGCCGCCAGCTCGATCGACAGGTCGATCCCCGGCTCCGGGCCGCCGGCGTGCCCGGCGAGCAGGACGACGTCCGGGTGCCGCTCGGCCACCCGCGCCACGTGCGAGGGATCGTCGTGCGGCGAGCCGTACCAGGTGTGGCACAGCACCGGCGTCCCGGTCCGCTCGGCGTAGGCCCACACCGGCTCGTACCGCGACCCGGTCAGCGGGTAGCCGTGCAGGTCGGGGTGGAGCTTGAGGCCGACGAACCGCGGGTCGTCCGCCCAGGCGGCGAGCTCGGCCTCCGGGTCGTGCCACGGGTTGATCGTGAGGTGGCCGAGCAGCCGGCCGGGGAAGTCGTCGACCGCCCGCGCCGTGGCCCGGTTCCCGGCCGCCGCGTCGAGCTGCAGCCCGAGGTGGCTGGACAGCACCGCGAGGTCGACCCCGCAGCGGTCCATCGCCCGCACCATCCCGGCCGGGTCGGCGTCCGGGATGAAGAACAGGCTGTAAGGGCCGGCGTGCGCGTGGGCGTCGATGATCGTGACCCCGGTCAGCGGTCGGCGGTCGAGCACGGCCTGGGCGAGCGTGTTCATGCCGCCCGCGCTCTCGGCCGCGTCAACAGCCGCCGCAGGTTGCCGCCGCCGACCGCGCGAACCGCCGCATCGTCCAGTTCGGACAGCAGCAGCCGGGTCACCGCCTCGGCCGGGTCCCGTGCGGTCGCGCCGCTGCCGAACACCAGCCGGTCCGCGCCGAACCGGTCGACCAGCCACTCCAGCCCCTGGTGGGTCGCCAGCGTGGACGTCTCGATCCAGACGTTGCCGGCACCGGACAGCACGCCCGCGATGCGGCGCAGCGCCCGGTACCCGGTCCCGCACACCACCAGCCGCAGCTCCGGATGGGCCACGGCGCAGCCGGCGACCTCGGTCCAGGACGCCTGCTCGGCGTCGAGCAGCAGCGGCAGGCCGGCCGCGGCGAGCGCACGCAACAGCAGTTCCGCGTCGGGCGCGGTGAGCGACCAGCCGTGGTCCGCCGGGTAGGCCCGCACGGCCGCGACGTCCGCGGCCAGGGCTTCGGCCACGAGCGCGTCCGGCTCGGCCAGCTCACCGGTGCCGCCCGGCAGCACCACCCAGCAGGCCCGCAGCCGGCCGGGTGTCGCGTCGAGCTCGCCGGTCAGTTGCCGATTGCCGGTCGCGGGGTCGTGCAGGCGGGCGGCGGTGTGGCCCACCACCGCCTCGGCGATGCCGACCCGGTCGAGCCACCGCAGCAGCTCGGCCGCGGTGTCGACACCCGTCGCGCCCTGCGGGTGCCGGCCGAGCAGCACGTTGGCGTCGAAGATCGCGACCTCTGGCGCGACGTCCATTCGTGCACCTCCTCGGCGACTTACGGTCGGCCGTTACGCCCTTAGTCGGACGACTCTAATTCATGTTCAGCCCTTGAGCGCGCCGGACATGCCCTCCACGATGTGCCGCTGCATGGCGAGGAAGAACGCGACGACCGGGACCATCGCCAGCACCGCGCCGGCGGCCGCCGCGCGGGTGTCCGTGCCGAACGTGCCGGCGAGGTAGGCGAGGCCGAGCGTGACCGGGTAGGTGTCCTCGTCCTTGAGCACGACCAGTGGCCACACGAAGTTGTTCCACACGTTGACGAACCCGAAGATCGCCAGCACCGCGAGTGTCGGGCGCACCGGCGGCAGCATGATGTGCCAGAAGATCCGCAGCTCGCCCGCACCGTCCACTCTGGCACTGTCCGGCAGCTCCTGTGGGATGGCCGCAAACGCTTGGCGCAGCAGGAAGACGCCGATCGCGGACAGCAGGCCGGGCAGGACCACACCGGCGAACGTGTCCACCAGGCCCAGTTGGGACACCACGAGGAACCGCGGGATCAGCATCACCTCGGGCGCGAGGAACATCGTGGACAGGATCGCCAGGAACACCGCCTGCCGGCCGGGGAACCGGAAGCGGGCGAGCGGGTAGGCGGTCAGCGCCGAGACCACCAGGTACGCCGGCACGGTCAACACCACGTAGAGCACCGAGTTGACCAGGTAGCGCGCGAACGGCACCGCGGTCCACGCCTCGACGACGAAGTCCAGCACCGGCGGCGCCGGCAGCAGGTCCGGCGGGAACGCGTACACCGGCTGGGAGCCGGGCTTGAGCGCGGTGGCGAGCAGGACCAGGAACGGGCCGACGAACACCGCCGCGATGAGCGTGAGCAGCACGTACCGGCCGACCGTGCGCAGTGTCCTCGTCCGCGACCTCATCCGACCGGCTCCCCTCGGGTCAGCCGGTACTGCACCAGCGCGTAGCAGATCAGGAACACCCACAGCACCAGCCCGACCGCGCTCGCGTAGCCGAAGTCGAAGTACTCGAAGGCCTGCGACCAGATGTAGTAGCCGAGCGTGGTGGTCGCCCCCTGCGGGCCGCCGCCGGTCAGCACGTAGATCGAGGCGAACGCCTGGGTCGCGAGGATCCCGCCGAGCACGCAGCACACCGCGGCGTACGGCCGGATCAGCGGCACCGTGATGCGGCGGAAGCGCGCCCACCCGCCGGCGCCGTCCAGCGCGGCCGCCTCGTACAGGTCGCCGGGGATGGACTGGAGACCGGCCAGATAGATCATCATGAAGTAGCCGGCGTGCTGCCACGCCTCCACGGCGACGACCGCCGGCAGCGCCCACCGCTCGTCGAGCAGGAACTGGATCGGGGCGTCGAGCACGCCGAGCTCGAGCAGCAGCCAGTTCAGCGCCCCGCGCGGGTGGAACACGAACGACCACGCGATCGCGATCGCCACCATCGAGGTGACCACCGGCAGGTAGTAGGCGAGCCGGAAAGCGCCGATGCCGCGCAGCCTGTGGTTGACCACGACCGCGAGCAGCAGCGGCAGCACGACCACCAGCGGCACGAACATCACGAGGAACAGCACCGAGTTCCCGAAGGCCTGCCAGAACTCCTCGCTCGCGGCGAGCCGTTCGAAGTTGCCGGTGCCCACGAACCGCGGCGGGGTCACGATGTCGTAGTCGTAGAACGCGAGCTGTGCCGCGGTGAGCGCCGGCCAGGCGAAGAACAGGCCGAAGAAGACCAGGCCGGGCGCCAGGAACAGGTAGGCGACCCACCACTTCGGCTCACCCGCGCGACGTCGCCGCCCGCCCCCAGGT